>NZ_JBSFJX010000480.1:0-1995 GCF_053598275.1 Streptomyces sp. NPDC001156
GGGCCAGCGAAGTTATCAGCCGTCCCCCCTTGTTCCCGTGGTCCGCGGTGTGGTGGGGCGCATTTACCACCCTGTCAGTCGACACCGCTGGGGGTTGAGGTCACCTTGCGTACCGAGGTGTCCGCTCTGCCGGGGACACTCGCGGCGCATGGACTCGCGGGCAAGGTGTGCTGCTCGCAGCGACCGCCACGCCGGTGGTCGACGAGCCCAACCTCCCAGCGGGGCCAGTGGGGGAGTGCCGTCCCGCCCGAGTCACGCCAGGTTCTGTCCGGCGGATCATGTGACTACTAGGCTGCGACGATGGAACGCGTAACCGACGTGCCTGAGGGTCTCGCCCCGTCTGCAGATCGGGCCCAGGTCAATGACTACGACGCTTTCGCCGAGGCGTACTCGGCGGAGAACGAGAACAACCTCCTGAACGCCTACTACGAGCGGCCCGCGATGCTGGCTCTCGCCGGAGACGTGGCCGGCCGTCGGATCCTGGACGCCGGCTGCGGCTCAGGCCCCCTGTCCGCTGCACTGCGCGACCGCGGTGCTGCCGTCACCGGCATCGACGCCAGCGCCGGGATGCTGGCGCTGGCCAGGCGTCGGCTGGGTGACGACGCGGACCTGCACGTGGTCGACCTGAGCGATCCTCTGCCGTTCACCGACGGTGTGTTCGACGACGTGGTCGCGTCGCTGGTGCTGCACTACCTGGAGGACTGGGGGCCGACGCTGGCCGAGATACGGCGTGTGCTCAGGCCCGGCGGCCGTCTCATCGCGTCGCTGGACCACCCTTTCGTGGCCTACACGATCGCGGATCCTCGGCCCGGCTACTTCGCGACCACCAGCTATACCTTCGACTGGACGTTCAACGGGCAGTCCTTCCCGATGAGGTTCTGGCGCAAGCCGTTGCACGCGATGATCGATGCCTTCACCACCGCCGGCTTCCGCGTTTCCGTCATCAGCGAGCCGCAGCCCGACCCGGCCGCCCGCGAGCTGTTTTCCGACGACTTCCAGAACCTTTCGACCAAAACATGCTTCCTGTTCTTCGTTGTCGAGGTACCGCCGCAGGCTGCTGCGAGCTCGGAGGACTAGCCAGTCGCGGGTCACGAGCGGAGCGAGAGTCGGATCAAGGCTTTCGTTTCTTGTAGATCGTCTTGTCGACGCCGACAGGTCGGCCGCCCTTGTTGCCGCGGGTTTGCGGTCGGCCCGCTGGTTCTTCGGCTCGGGGATGGTGTGCTTGTTCTGGCGCCGTCGCAGGTAGCGCCGGTTGCGGCGGGACGAGTACGCCTTATCGCCGCCGAGGTGGCCGGGCCGGGTGCGCGGGTGACCGCCGCCCGGCGGGCCGACGAGGATGCGTTCCATGACCGGCATGAGCTGTGGGGCATCGCCCCACTGGGCCGCGGTGACCGGCAGGACCAGCGGACGGCGCCCGCACTCACCGACGAGATGGATCTTGCAAGTCGGGCCGCCCCGGGAGCGTCCGAGTCCCTCGTTGGGGTGGTGCCGCCGGGTGTGCGTCTTTTCCCGACGCTCGCGGAACGGTCCTGCGAGCCGCGGGGGCGTGCTGGTGGACCCGGCAGGTATGCGAGTCGAAGCTCACCATCGACCAGTCGATCCGGCCTGCCGCGTCGGCGTCGGCCAGGACGGCCGCGAAGATCTTCGCCCCCCGTGCCGGCTGCCGACCAGCGTCTGCGCCGCTCGTGCACGGTCTTCCACGGACCGAAACGCGCAGGAAGGTCCTGCCCTGTCATTCCGGTGCGCAGCCGGTACAATATCCCGTTGACGAGCCTGCGGTGCCTGACCCAACGGCCACCACGCCGCACGGATTTCGACAGATGTGGTCTGAGCCGAACCCACTCTGCGTTCGTCAGATGTCCCTGCCCCATGACCATGCCAACGACCCGAGATCACGGCGGACACTGAGCCTTTCCCGGTAATGGATCATGACGTTGTGTGATCGTTCAGATGGTTCGGTCGTACTCGAGCTGGAGCAGGACGAGGGCCGCTGCG
>NZ_JBSFJX010000481.1:0-1988 GCF_053598275.1 Streptomyces sp. NPDC001156
AAGCGTAAAGAACTCCCATCATCGCAGGTCACAAGGCACTTCTTCATTTTCCCAAGCGTCATCCACAGGCATCGGTCGGTGGATCGAGGCTAAGGCGCTGCTGGCCCGGATGGCCGATGCGGCCGAGCGTGCCCGGCTGCGCGCCAGGGCCGAGGATGTGGCGCAGGCGATGGCGGCGGGCCTGTGGCGCCAGGTGACGTCCGCCGACGTGCTGATCAACCGTCACCGGGACACCTCGGTCGCCGGCCGGACTCTTCAGGAGGTCAGCGGCGCGGGCGACGCGTGGGAGGCCCTGTGTTCCCTGATCACAGCCGACGTGAACGCGATGATCGTGCCGACCATGATGGCCGAGTCGGACATGCGGACGATGATGGCCGATCCGCTCATCGGCATCGGTTCCGACAACGGCATGCCCACCGGGCTGGATCATCCGCGCACCTGGGGCTGCTTCCCCCGGTTCCTCGGCCGCTACGTGCGCGAAGAGAAAGTGGTGGACTGGCCGGAGGCCCTCCGCAAGGCGACCTCGGCCAGTGCCACCCAGTTCGGCCTCGCCGCACGCGGCTGGGTGGGGCCCGGCGCCATTGCCGACCTGTGCGTCTTCGACCCTCAGAAGGTCGGCCATGACGGCACCTACACGGCGCCCGACGTCAAGCCCACAGGCATTCCGTACGTGGTGCTGGCCGGGGAAGTCGTGGTGGACTGCGGGGAATTCACCGGTGAGCGGCGAGGCCGCGTGCTGCGTGCGGGCCACGGCGAGCGAGCCGCCAAAGCGGCGGTGGCCCGGTGAAACCCGCCTCGCTGCTGGCCGCGGCCGCCTCGCAGACGCCGCGGATGCGGGCCGAGCTGGCCGCCCTGGTTCAGCAGGAGTCGTTCTCCTCGGACCTGCCGGCCCTGCATGCGTGTGCGGACCTGGTCGCGGAACTCGGCGCGCAGGCGCTGGGAAGGGCGCCCAGGCGACTGGAGCTGGGGGGCCGGCCCCATCTGCTGTGGCCGGGTTCGGGTACCGGCGACGTGCTGGTGCTCGGCCACTTCGACACGGTGTGGCCGACCGGCACGCTCGCCGGGTGGCCGTTTGCGGTGGACGGCGACCGGGCGAGTGGCCCCGGTGTCTTCGACATGAAGGCCGGCATCGTGCAGATGTTCGCAGCCTTGCGACTGCTGCCGTTCTCGCAGGGCGTCGCGGTCCTGCTCACCAGTGACGAGGAGCTCGGCGCTCCGTCCTCGCGTGAGCTGATCGAGGACACTGCCCGCGGCTGCCGGGCGGTGCTGGTGCCGGAACCGAGCGCCAACGGGGCGCTGAAGACCGCACGCAAGGGCATCGGCGCCTACCGGCTTCACGTCCGCGGGCGGGCGGCGCACGCGGGACTGGAACCGGACAAGGGCATCAACGCGACCGTGGAAGTCGCCCACCAGGTACTGCGCATCGCCGCGTTGGGCGACTTGACCGTGGGCACGAGTGTGACCCCGACCGTGCTGTCGGGCGGCTCCTCCATGAACACGGTGCCGGAGCGGGCCTTTGTGCAGGTGGACGTGCGGGCATGGACGGCGGCCGAACTGGAACGGGTGGACGCCGCCCTATGCCGGCTGGAGCCCGTGGCCGTCGGCGCCGGCCTGGAACTGGACGGGGGCGTCAACCGGTACGCGCTGGAGTCCTCCCATTCGGCGCACCTGTTCGCTTCGGCCGCGCAAGAGGCCCAGGCGCTGGGGCTGGCCCCCTGCGGCGAGCGGCGGTCGGCGGCGGTTCGGACGGCAACGTCACCGCCGGGCTCGGGGTGCCCACCTTGGACGGGCTGGGTGCGGTCGGGGACCATGCACACGCCCTAGGCGAGTACGCCGACGTGTCCGCGATGCCGCAGCGGGCGGCGCTCATGGCGGCGCTCATCGGGCGGCTGCTCGGCACCGGCTGAGCAACTGTCCGGCATGGGCTCGGAGGCCGGCGCTCCCGGCGCAGGCCCCAGGGCTCCGCCCCTCGTGCCGCCGCACCCGGC
>NZ_JBSFJX010000482.1:0-1985 GCF_053598275.1 Streptomyces sp. NPDC001156
GGCGGAGTGCGCCGAGGGTGGTGGAGTAGCGGCGGGATTTGGTGGAGAAGTGGCCGCGGAAGCCGAGCATGTGGGCCCAGGCCCAGAGGCGGCGGCCACGCCCCACTTCGACTGTCGGTGACGGCCTCGCCGGCTACTGGTCCCGGTACATCTCGGCGACGAGGAACGCCAGGTCCAGGGACTGGCTGCGGTTCAGCCGGGGGTCGCACGCCGTCTCGTAGCGCTGATGCAGATCGTCGACGAAGATCTCGTCGCCGCCGCCCACGCACTCGGTGACATCGTCGCCGGTCAGCTCCACGTGGATACCGCCCGGGTGGGTGCCGAGCTCCTTGTGGACCTCGAAGAAGCCCTTGACCTCGTCGAGCACGTCGTCGAAGCGGCGGGTCTTGTGCCCGGAGGCCGCCTCGAACGTGTTGCCGTGCATCGGGTCGGTCACCCAGGCCACCACCGCGCCCGACGCCGTGACCTTCTCGACCAGCTCGGGAAGGCGGTCGCGGATCTTGTCGGCGCCCATACGGACGATGAAGGTCAGCCGGCCCGGCTCACGCTCGGGGTCGAGGCGCTCGATGTACCGCAGCGCCTCCTCCGCGGTGGTGTTCGGGCCCAGCTTGATGCCGAGGGGGTTGCGGATCCGCGACGCGAACTCGATGTGCGCGCCGTCCAGCTGCCGGGTGCGCTCACCGACCCACACCATGTGCGCGGAGACGTCGTACAGCTGCCCGGTGCGCGAGTCGGTACGGGTCAGCGCCGACTCGTAGTCCAGCAGCAGTGCCTCGTGGGAGGAGAAGAACTCGACGGTCTTGAACTCCTCCGGGTCCGCCCCGCAGGCGTGCATGAAGTTCAGCGCGTTGTCGATCTCGCGCGCCAGCTGCTCGTAGCGCTGCCCGGACGGCGACGACTTCACGAAGTCCTGGTTCCAGGCGTGCACCTGGCGCAGGTCGGCGTAGCCGCCGGTGGTGAACGCGCGCACCAGGTTGAGCGTCGACGCGGACGCGTGGTACATCCGCTTCAGCCGCTCCGGGTCCGGGATCCGGGACGCCTCGGTGAACTCGAAGCCATTGACGGAGTCACCCCGGTAGACCGGCAGGGTCATCCCGTCGCGGGTCTCGGTCGGCTTCGAACGCGGCTTGGAGTACTGACCGGCGATACGGCCGACCTTCACGACCGGCACCGAGGCGGCGTACGTGAGCACGGCGCCCATCTGGAGCAGGGTCTTGAGCTTGTTGCGGATGTGGTCGGCGGACACCGCGTCGAAGGCCTCGGCGCAGTCGCCGCCCTGGAGCAGGAACGCCTCGCCCCTGGCGACGGCTCCCATCCGGGCGCGCAGCTGGTCGCACTCGCCCGCGAAGACGAGCGGCGGATACGACTCGAGGTCCGCGATCACTGCGCGCAGAGCCTCGGCGTCGGGGTACTCGGGCTGCTGCGCCGCGGGCAGGTCTCGCCAGGTGTTGCCAGCGCTCGCGCTGGTCTTAGCGTTCACGGTCACCCCATCAACATTACGGGGTCGGGCCAGGCCCCCCGCCGCACGCCCAGCAAATGAGACACCGAGTACACCACGTGGACATGGGGTAAGGTGCCTCGCATGTTCGCGCACACGACCCAGAACTGGTGGTGGACCGCTTCTCCGGCGGCCCACTGACGCGCGTACGCACGACATCGCGAAGGCCGCCCGAGGGGCGGCCTTCAGTGTTTTCGGCACCGGAGCCGTTCCCTCTCACCTCACCGAGAAGGAAACGGACCATGCACCTGGCCGACCTGCTGGACGACCCCCGCCCGTTCGCCCTGCTGCGCCGCCGCACCCCCGGACGCGACCACGACACCGTCGAGGTGCTGATCGGCCCGGTCGCGCACTACGAGCGCCTCGCCGACCTCCCCGACCGGGGCCTGGCCCTAGGTGACTGGTGTTAATCGTGTGAGCTCGCGTTGGGGATTCGGGCTGTGCCAGGCTGACGGGCGTTGGTCGCCGGGTGTGGGGAGAGGTTGAG
>NZ_JBSFJX010000483.1:0-1984 GCF_053598275.1 Streptomyces sp. NPDC001156
TGGCCGGTCGCCGCGACGATCACCGTCGACGGCTACCCCGGCGGCGCGGTCGACACCGACCCGGTCAGCGGCCGGTACGCCGTCCGGCTGCCGGATGACGGGAACTACAAGCTGCACGTCTCGGCGACCCTGCCGGGCTACAAGACGGCGGACGACACGGTCGCCGTCGGCACCAGCGACGTACGCCACGACGTGCCGTTGTCCGTGGACGCGAACGCCTGCACCGCGCTCGGCTACCGCTTCGGGTACAAGGGCACCACGACCGACTTCGAGGGCTGGGCCGGCGCCACGCCGCAGGATGGTTGGACGGTCACCGACGACAGCGGCTCCGGGACCACCTGGCGCTTCGACGACCCGGGTCACTACGGCAACGAGACCGGCGGCACCGGCCAGTTCGCCGAGGTCGACTCCTTCGCTCCCCAAGGCGGCACTCGCATAACAACCAGCCTGGTCTCGCCTGTGCTCGACCTGAGCGGCGATGCCACGCCGATCGTCTCCTTCGACAACGCCTTCTTCAGGACCGCTCACACCGCGGCCAACGGCTACGTCGAGGTCAGTGTCGACGGCGGACAGACCTGGACCTCGGCCCTGCAGATCACGTCCCAATCCAGCGGCCCCGAAGTCGCCGCGATCCCTCAGGCCGCCGGCAAGAGCAACGTGCGGGTCCGGTTCCGGTACGACACGGGCCACTCGTTCTACTGGGAGGTCGCCAACGTCTTCATCGGCAACCGCTCCTGCGATGCCACCGCCGGCGGGCTCGTGGCCGGCACCGTCGACGACGCCAACACCGGCAAGGCGCTCAACGACGCCACCGTCAGCGTGGCCGGCACACCGACGGCCACGACGACCGGCGGCACCTACGAGCTGTTCGCGCCCGCTTCTGCCGCCGACAGCTCCGGCCGGACCACGCTGGGTGTAGCCGACGGCGCGTACACGGGCTCGACCGCGAAGGTCTCCGTCGCCCGCGATCAGGTCACCCGCAAGGACTGGCGCCTGGGCGCCGGCCGGATCAGCGTCTCCGGCGACCCGCTGCACGTTGACCAGCCGCTGGGCCGGTCGACGAGCCGGACCGTGACGCTCCGCAACACCGGCACGGCACCCGTCCACGTCGTCCTCAACCCGCAGGACGGCTCGTACACACCGAACTCGCACCCGGGCAACCCGGGCAGGTCCGGTGCCGGCGCACCGGTCCGGCACGCCGGTGGCGACTTCACCCGCGGGCCGCTGCTCGCCGGAGGGATCCACGGTGCCGCGGCAGCGGCGCGCCCGACCGGAGCGGACGCCGCAGCAGGCACCACCCCGTGGACGACCGCCGACGCCCTGCCAGCGTCGGTGATGGACAACGGCTCGGTGACGCTCGACGGAAAGGTCTACACCTTCGGCGGCACCGACGCGGGGACCATGCAGTTCAAGTCCTACGTCCGTGACCCGGCCACCGGCGGCTGGCAACGGCTGGCGAACATGCCGGAGGCGTTGGAGAAGCCCGGCGTGGAAGCGGTCGACGGCGCAATCTACGTCGTCGGCGGCTGGAACAACACCCACCAAGCCTCAGCCGCGATGTACCGCTACGACCCGAAGCACGACTCGTGGTCCTCGGTGGCGTCACTCCCCGCGGGCTTCGTCGCCGGCGGTACGGCGGTCCTCGGCGGGCGGCTCTACGTGGTCGCCGGCTGCGGTGGCAACTGCCTCCCGGCCTCGCAGGCGACCTACGTCTACGATCCCCGGTCCGACGCGTGGAGCCAGGTGGCGAACTACCCGATCACGGACGAGTGGCTCTCCTGCGCCGGCATCGACGGCCAGGTCGTCTGCGCCGGCGGGACCGACCCGGTCAGCAACGAGGAGACGGCGGCGGCATACGCCTTCGACCCGGTCACCGGCCTGTGGGCCAAGCGGGCCGACCTGCCGTACCCGAACTGGGCGATGGCCTCCGCCTCCTCCGGCGGGCGGCTGCAGCTGGTCGGCGGTGTCACCGGCGGACAGCTGA
>NZ_JBSFJX010000484.1:0-1951 GCF_053598275.1 Streptomyces sp. NPDC001156
TCATCTTGCTCGACACAAGTGATCTACCAGAGTTCCCGTTCTTCTATGTCAACGACCTTGACGAACTGCCGATCAACCAAACGCAACGGTGTTGATGTGCAGTGTCATCATGAATCTCGGCGTGGGGGCGCGCAGCAGCGAGAGGACCCTGCCGGTGGGACGCCCCGACAAGGCCGCGCGCGCCGCCATCGCACAGCGGCGAGCGGACGCAATCGACCTACGCCTGGCCGGCGTGGACTGGCTCACGGTAGGCCGCAAGCTCGCAGCCGACCCCGCCGTCAACTCCGACCGGATCGCCTACCCGCAGGGCTACGGCATCGACCGGTACAACAAGGGCCTCGAACCTCCCAGTGACGACCAGCTCATCAACGCCGCCTGCAAGGACGTCCGCCAGGCCCTGAAGGAGCGCACCACCGAGCAGGACGAGAAAGCCGACGAGCTGCGCGCCGTAGAGAACCTGCGCCTGGACCGGCTGTTCTTCGTCGCCTACCGGCAGGCCGTCAAGGATGGCGACCTGCCCGCCATCGACCGCGCGCTGCGCATCATGGAGCGCCGCGCCCGCATGAACGGCCTCGACAAGCCGGCCAAGACCGAGATCGTCACCCCGGCCGCCACGGGCGGCGAGCTGACGGCCGTCGCCCTCGACGAACTCGAAGCCCTCATCGGCATCTCCG
Source organism: Streptomyces sp. NPDC001156 (assembly GCF_053598275.1). Taxonomy (NCBI): domain Bacteria; kingdom Bacillati; phylum Actinomycetota; class Actinomycetes; order Kitasatosporales; family Streptomycetaceae; genus Streptomyces; species Streptomyces sp. NPDC001156. The sequence goes on from NZ_JBSFJX010000484.1 coordinate 675, forward strand.
AGGAGGCCGCACGTGGCTCCGAGTAGCAGTGAACGCGAAGCCAGGCTGCTGGCTGCCTATCGCAGCAAGCCGCCGACGGAGCGCCGCGCCATGGCCGCGAAGGCCTCCCCCGAGCTGCGCGTCCAGCTCGCCCGCATCGAACGCGGCATAGCCATGGACGCCTCGCCGGGCGCGATGGCTGCCGTGCTCACCGAACGCGCCGAGATGCAGGCCCGGCACCTCCACCTGATCGACCAGGCGTGGATCGACATGGCCGAGGGCCGAGCCGACCGCGTGATGATCACGATGCCGCCGCGTCACGGCAAGTCGCGCCGGGCCTCCCGCTGGGCGCCGCTGTGGTACTTGCGCCAGCACCCCGACCGCCGCGTCATGATCGCCTCCTACTCCGGCGATCTCGCCGAGGAGCACTCCCGCTGGGTCCGCGACGCCATCGAGGCGTGGGGCGACGAGCTCGGCATCCACCTCAACCCGTCCTCCCGGGCGGCGATGCGCTTCGACATTGCAGGCCACCAAGGTGGCCTCGTCGCAGCTGGTATTGGCGGCACCCTCACCGGCCGCGGCGCCACCGTCGCGCTGGTCGACGACCCCGTACAGGACATGGCGTCCGCCGACTCGCCCAGCATCCGCCGCAAGGCGTGGGAGTGGTGGCAGTCCGTCCTGCAGACCCGCCTGGAGCCCGACGGGGCGATCTGCGTCATCCAAACCCGCTGGAACGAGGACGACCTGGCCGGCCGCATCCTCGCCGACGCACAAACCAACGAGTGGAAGATCATCGATCTGCCCGCGCTCGCCGACAGCGACGATGACCCCCTCGGTCGGAAGGTCGGCGAACCGCTATGGCCCGAACGCTTTGACGCCGAACACCACGCCACCACCCGCCGCCGTGTCGGCGAACGTGTCTGGGCCGCGCTCTACCAGCAAAAGCCCCGCCCGCCCGAGGGCGGCGTCTGGCAGCGGGCCTGGATCAACGACCACCGCCTCACCACTGTCGAGTTCGGCGGCCTCGACATGGCCCGCATCATCGTCGCCGTCGACCCCGCTGGCGGTGAGTCCGCGATCGGCGACGAGACTGGCATCATCGGCGCGGCTCGCGGCTTCGACGGCCACCTGTACGTCCTCGAGGACCGCTCGGGGAGCATGGGCGCCAACGATTGGGGCCGCACCGCCTGCCTCCTTGCCCTCGACTCTGGTGCGCAATTCCTGACGCGGGGTCGGCTGGTTGCGGCATGATCATGGTGCGGTCGCTTCCCTGTCGTGCGGCCACGGGAGTGATGTGC
>NZ_JBSFJX010000485.1:0-1937 GCF_053598275.1 Streptomyces sp. NPDC001156
ACCCGGCCAAAGAGATCGTCACCGCCGTCGGCGTCCACGTCAGTGATCTGCCGGGCGCGTGGCTGACCGCCGAGGTCGGCGACCATGGTCAGCTGTTCGGCTGGCAGTTCGTCTGATCGCGAGCCCACGCACGGGGCAGGCGCACCGGACGGCCGTGCCCAGACTGAAATGTGTGAACGTAGCGAGCCGGGGTAGGCGCGGCTTGTGCCATCGGTCCAACCAGAGCTCTTCGCGCAGGTGAGGAGCACGCTTGGCCAAGCGGGCTTCCATCTTGTCGCCGACGACGAGCAGGGTGGGCCAGGCCTGCGGGTGACTCGAGTCCCCAGCGGGCTCCTTATCGAGTGGAAGGCCTCCGACGGCTTCACCGCTCTGGCTGCGGAGCAGCCCGGAACCTCGCACAACAGCATGCTGGCCATCGTGCAGGCGGCTGTCTCCGAGCTGCTGGCCCGGAACGGGTACACGGTGACGGGAGCCCCGGATTGCGCCGGCTTGCTCATGGTCGCCGACAACTGAGCTCCCGGCCCGCGCCTTGTCCCGGTTCGACCAGTGCTGGGGCCGGATGCTTGAATCGAACGTATGAGCGATCTGCCGGCCTGATCCGCCACGCCTGCGGGCGATCCTGGCCTACCTCGAGCAGCAGCTCGCCAACGCGGAGACCGTGGCCGTGTACCTGCGCCTGCAGGTCGATGCCGTACGGCGGACTCTCGCCGCGGCCGAAGGTCCGCCCGACCCGCAGCCGCTACGGCAGGAGCAGCCGGCGGTGCTTCCCGCGTTCGCGTCGAGCGGCCGGCCGACGGGCTTCGCCGTCCAGCAGAAGCGCACGCCGCTCGGAGCCGAGCCCGCCATCATCCACACGGACGACTGCTCGATGTCCGAGGGCACGACGCCCGATCAGTGCGCACGAGGCCCGGGTGGCGCTGTCGGATCCGAAGCTGGAGGCGTGCGCGTTCTGCCGGCCGGACAGTGAGCTGGGGATTCTGGAATGACGCGCGCCCCCGCACGGGTTCGTGCGAGGGCGCGGATCATCGAGTGGGACGAGGAGGTCAGCTTGCGCTGCGCAGCCTGCGGGCCAGTTCCTCGCGAATGTTGGCCGAAAGGTTGCCGGTTTCGCCCCAGGCGAGGACCAGCTCGGCCACGTACCGCAGTTTGATGTTGGTGCACATGGACGTCTCGCGGAGCACATCCCACGCCTCAGCTGCGGTCAGGCGTCCGACCGCAACCACGATGCCGATCGCTTGATCGATCACAGCGTGGGAATCCACGGCGTGCTCAAGCTGGGCAACCTTGGTCTGCAGTTCTTGGATGTCGTCGGCAGCGGGGTTTTCTGTCTCTTGGGCCGCCTCGGGGAGCATCTGCGTAGTGCTTTGCACGTTGCCTCCGGGCTATGGGGGGCGTCGGCATTCCTGGTACTCGCGTCCAGCCTTCAGCCGTGACGCCCCCGCGTTCTTCCACCCTCACACGGGAGGCCGCTGGGGGCAACGGTGCGCCCAGGCGGGCACCTGCATTTACGCGGGATCACTCCGTCGTCGGTCCCGACGTGACCCACACCTGGTGCAGTGGGCGAGGGACTTGCGTCGGCGCCGTCGTGCAGCTCGTGCCCGGTGCCCTCGATCGTGGACGCGATTATCTGGCCGGCCTGGACCATGGCGTCGCCGCCGAGCAGATCTTGTACAATTCTCAACTTCTGTCACTGCATTTCTTGCTAGCGTCAGATCATCCGGGGCGCCTGCTCCACGCAGGGCGTGGGGCCCCGGCTCCGCGAGCAGCCGGCGGCTCTGTTACCCCCCGTTCGGGAGCCGCCGGCCTTTCGCATGACGGCCCGACCCGCCCGCGTCGACGCGCACGAGGCCGTCGCCGCACTGCGCGACGGCCTGGCCGCGTGCATCATGTGCCGACCGGACCTCGAGCTCGGCGACTGGCGGCCGTCAGCCCTCGTA
>NZ_JBSFJX010000486.1:0-1925 GCF_053598275.1 Streptomyces sp. NPDC001156
TCCCGGTCAGGGCCGTGGTTCGGTCCTCATGCCGCTGCCAGCGGCCAGGGTGAAGGGATCACCGATCCCCGGTAGCGGTACCGGGTCGTGCGCACCAACCCGGTGTGGAACAGCTCCCGCTCCTGGCCTCTGGGCCACCATCCGCCGTCGCAGTAGCGGCGGCGGAGATCCTTCCGCGAGATCCGGCGGTGCTTGCGGCGGATCCATCCGATCACCCGGCGCCAGACATAGGCGTCCAGGTACTGGAAGGTCACGCTCGACACCCCGGGGCGGAAGAATGCGGTCCATCCCCGCAGCACCGGATTGATCCGGAGCAGGAGGATGTCCAGCGGATGGTTCGTATCGACCTGTCGGCAGATCCTCTTGACCTTCGCCATCACGGCGCGGAGCGCCTTTCTGGCCGGGTAGGTATAGACGTACTGCCGGTCTGTGCCCCGCTTGCGGTGGCGCTGGATGCGCCAGCCCAGGAAGTCCAGGCCCTCGTCGATATGGGTGATCAGGGTCTTCTCCTCCGACAGGTGCAGCCCGATCCGGGCGAGCACCTGCGCGGCCTCCTCGCGCAGCGCCTCGGCGTTGTCCCGGGTGCCCGCCACCATCAGCGCACAGTCGTCCGCGAACCGGACCAGCCGGTGGTTCGGAAGACCGTCGCGGCGGCGTTTGGCGCGCTCCCAGGGCTTGGACGCCGGGCCTCCCGGCGCCTGGGCAAAATGCTCGTCCAGGACCGCGAGAGCGACGTTGCTGAGCAACGGCGAAAGGATCGAACCCTGGGGAGTTCCGGTGTCGGTGTCCTTGAGCGCGTCCTCCTCGGTGAGGATGCCCGCCTTCAAGAACGCCTTCACCAGCGCCAGGACGCGTCCGTCACCGATCCGACACCGCACCCGGTCTAGCAACTCCGGATGCGAAATCTCGTCAAAACAGGCCCGGATGTCGCCCTCAACGATCCACTCGTAGGAGTGGGACGTGAAGTGCCGCACCTCGGACACCGCGTCATGGACCCGACGGTTGGGGCGGAACCCGTAGGAACACGGAAGGAAGTCCGCCTCAAAGATCGGCTCCAGCACCAGCTTCAAGGACGCCTGGACCACCCGGTCACGGATAGAACTGACCCCCAGGCGGCGGCGCTTGGCCGTGCCCGGCTTCGGGATCAGTCGCTCCCGCGACGGCAGCGGCTGGAAACTACGGTCCTTCAACGAGGCCCGCAGCCCGTCGAGGAACACCTCGACACCCGGCCGCAACGCGATGGACGAGGCCGTATGACCGTCCACCCCGGCAGTCTTCGCGCCCTTGTTGCTCCGAACCCGCTCCCATGCCACCAGCAGGAACGCGGGGTCGGCCACGAGGTTCATCAGGTCGTCGAACCGCCGATGAGGATCATCCACGGCCCAACGGTGCAGCTTGGTCTGGATCTCCAGTACCCGGCGCTCGGCCTTCATCAAGGCCCACTCCAGCTCGTCGGTATTCACCAACGTCCTCCCGGCATTCCAGCATCCTTACTGCTGACTTGCTGGCCCCCTTCGCCATGTACGCGCCTCTCGCGCGTTCGGACTACTACGAGGCCTCCGCCCCGCCCACGGCCGTCAGCCGGCATCGGGCCTGCCCACCACCGCACTGGAGGTCCGGCGGGAGGGCGACCGCGGGCGGTTCCCACGTTCACCACGAATCGTTCGGCCAGGTCGGCGGCCAGCTATACCCCGGCAGCATCGCCACGCCTACGCCGCAGGCTTTCAACGTGGCCTCCTCACCGTCTGTTGGAACCGGCTTCGGAGTTGACCCGCCTAATCGAATCGGGTCACGTACTGCATTCCGGCCCATATCCACCAGGTTGGAGCCGGAGGCACCGTTACGGAGCTTCAACCACTGGTTCACTCTCGTTCCGCCTTCTGACCTTGCTAGCCGGACCCGGACCGTCTGGCAGTGCCGACCCG
>NZ_JBSFJX010000487.1:0-1904 GCF_053598275.1 Streptomyces sp. NPDC001156
TGCTTCAGCGCGGGAGGTGTGCGGGGTGCGGATCTTCGCCCAGCCCCCAGAAGAGTCTGCGGCGACCGCTGTCCCGGGGCGTTCAGCCGGTATCAAACTGGCGGCCAGGACCGCATCCGGTGCCACGTCGGCAAGCCCCATTTCAGCGGTCTGCTTGTCGTTGACCCGGTGGACAACCCGGCCGGTGAGCTGTGCGCGCAGCATGGTGGCGCCCTTGCCCAGTTCCGAGCCGAAGCGCTGGCCGCAGATCTCCAGGTGGATGCCGACCGCGCGAGCCATCTGCGCCAGCCGGATCAACGCGGTGACGATCCGCTCCCGCCGCTCCTCATCCTTGCGAGAGGCGATCAGGAACAGTTCCGCCACCTCGTCCACCAGGACAACCACCGACACCGGTCGCACTGTCTCGGGCAGGTCCCACACGTCCGAGACACCGTGCAGACTCAGCAGGTCGAACCGGGACTCCATCTCCGCTACCAGCACATCCAGTAGCGACGCGGAATCATCCGGGGTGATGGCCAGGGCCGACAGTCGAGGCGCGTACGCGGACTGTTCCACCCCGCGCTTGCAGTCGATCCCGACCAGCGCCACCGGTAACCGCGCCAAGCCTTTGATCAGGTTCCGCTGGTAGACGGACTTTCCGGAGTTGTTCGCGCCCAGCGTCAGCGCCATGGGCACCTTGCGGTAGTCGCGGACGAACGCGGTCCCGTCCTCCCGCAAAGCCACCGGAACCGCCAGGCCCTCCGGGCGTGCCCCGCGCGGCATCTGTACCCGCCGCAGCACGTCATAGCCGGTCATGCGCAGCTCGACATAGCCCGGCTTGGTCTCGGCGATCGTCACGGAGTGGACGCCCCAGGCGTGCCGCAGCCGCTCGGAGGCGGCCACCAGGTCGGCCGGTTCCAGAACGGCGGGAAGCCGCAGAATCACCCGCAGCCCCGTCGACGTACCGCGAACCCGGCGGACCTTCGGCGGGACCGGCAGCACCTCACGACGTGTGACGCTCTTCGCGAGGAACGCCCGCAGACGCGACGGCTGCACCGTCAGCCCACACACGTCCATCGTCGAGCGGTACGTGAGCGTGAACCGGCCCCAGGTGACCGGCAGTCCGACCAGCGACCAGTACACACGAGGAGCGCGTACCTTCGCGTAGCCCAGACCGCCGGCCCCCGCTAACGCTCCCGTGGCCTCCAGCCACATCGAGACGTCGGCCATGGTCAGACCGCCGACGTGACCGCGACCGCGCGGAACGAGATCCCGTGCCGCTTCTGCCCGTTGAACTCGTTCTCCCAGTCACGAGCCTTCAGCCCGACGACCTTGACCGGCGTCCCCGGCGCCAGACCCTCGGGGAAACCCGTCTCGGGGATGGTCACCTGGTAGAGGTTCCCCTCCCCCTCATCCGAGACCAGCAGACCCACGGTCGACAGACCCGCACCGGTCTCCCGGTCCACAGCCCGCTCACCGGTCTTCTGGTTGACCAGCTTCGGCACGGGCGCAGTCGCCACGAACACCACAGCGGTCGAAAGATCGATCTTGAAAGACGGCATGAACACATCCCTCGCTTCGGAGGCCGCGCGACGCGACCTCTCTAGACTTCTCCATTGGAAACCGAGATCTCTAGAGACGTCAAGGGGATGTATAGAGATGTTCGAAGCAGAGGATTGCGGCTACACGCACCGAGCGGGTGACTCCACCCATGGCCTAGGCTGTCTAGAGAGGAGAGGAGGGCCCCGGAATGACGAACACCGACGACGACCGTCGGCCGAAGTACCAGCGGATCGCGGACTCTCTACGTGAGGCGATCCAGTCGGGCGAGTACGGTCCCGGTGACCGGCTTCCGGGAGAGAACGACCTGATGGCCGAGTACGACGTGGCCCGCATGACGGCCCGCCAGGCCCTGGGCGTACTCA
>NZ_JBSFJX010000488.1:0-1898 GCF_053598275.1 Streptomyces sp. NPDC001156
GCCGCAGCGGCCCTCGTCCTGCTCCAGCTCGAGTACGACCGAACCATCTGAACGATCACACAACGTCATGATCCATTACCGGGAAAGGCTCACTGAGTGTGTGCATCACAGACGAAGGTCCGGGCTTTCCGCCGGAGTTCCTGCCTAGGGTGTTCGACCGCTTCGCCCGCGCCGAGGCCAGCCGCACCAGTGACGGATCCGGCCTGGGACTGGCCTTCGTGCACGCGGTGGCCACCGCTCACGGCGGCACCGCCCATGCCGACAACGCGGGGCATGGAGCGGCTGTCACCCTTCGCCTGCCCTGTTGACCAGCACGTGGCTCTTCCTTACTTCACTGCGCTCGGTCTCCGTGCTCGCGCAGGGGACCGACCTGCCGACCGCGAGCCCGGCACGTGTCGAGGATGCGGGTCCTCACCTGCAGGCTTGCGGCCCATCTCCTCATCTCCTACATTCGTGTAGAACTTCTACACCAGTGTAAAAGTAGTCCTGCTCCGGGTGTGCGCCGCTCCCGGCGTCCTGCCGCCCCGCCCTTCCCCCGATGTTTGACGAGGAGTCTTCGTGACCGAATTGTCCTATCTCCAGGCTGTCGTCATTGGAGCCCTGCAAGGCGTGACAGAGCTCTTCCCGGTCTCCAGCCTCGGCCATTCGGTGCTGGTGCCCGCCTGGATCGGCGGCTCCTGGCAGCACCTGGTCACCGAGAACGCCACCGGCGACTCGGAAGGCTCCCCGTATCTCGCCTTCATCGTCGCCCTGCACGTGGCGACGGCCGCGTCCCTGCTGTTCTTCTACCGCAAGGACTGGGCTCGCATCATTCGCGCCTTCATCACCACCGTTCGCACTCGCCAGGTCACCACTTCCACGGAGCGCCTCGCCTGGCTGCTCATCGTGGCCACCATTCCGGTCGGCATCACTGGACTGGCCCTCGAACACACCTTCCGTACCCTGTTCGCCAAGCCGCTGGCAGCCGCGGTGTTCCTCACGGTCAACGGGCTGATCCTGCTGGTCGGTGAGCGGTTGCGGCGCCGCTCCGAGGCGCGGCAGGCGGGAGTCCCGGGGCGGGCGGTAAGTGCGGGCCCCGGGGCGGCGCTGGAAGCCGAGGTCCATGCAGGCGCGAGGAGTCGGAGTCTGGACGCCCTGAGCTATCGCGAGGCGGGCGTGATCGGCCTCTTCCAGACGCTGGCCCTGTTGGCCGGGATCAGCCGCTCGGGCATCACCATGGTCGGTGGTCTGCTGCGCGGCCTTGACCACGAGGACGCCGCCAAGTTCTCGTTCCTCCTGGCCACGCCGGTGATTCTTGCGGCGGGTGTGCTCAAGCTGCCCAGCCTGGCGGGACCGGCGGGCGCGCACATCCACGGCCAGGTGATCGTCGGCTTCTTCACCGCCGCGATCGCCGCGTACACCGCGGTGCGCTTCCTGTCCCGGTACTTCACCACCCGCACCCTCACCCCGTTCGCCGTCTACTGCCTGCTGGCCGGGGGCGCCAGCATCATCTGGTTTGCCTGACGGACCGGAGGCGCCGAAACGGCGGCCATGTCCGTCACGGTTCGGATGGGCGCCGGGGCGCTGCGAGATATAACGCCACCCCGAGTCACGGATGGCCAGCTTTTGGGCGCGCCTGTGTGGGGCGGCGAGGCCGCGGGCATCCGAGTATCTACTACATGACGTAGAAGCGCCTGAGGTGAGAATGCGAACCGAGGTGTCACATGCTGCGCTGTTGGCCGGGCTGCTCTGTTGGCCCGGCACACCCCGTGCTTGGACCCGGTTTCGAAGATCCCGTACGCGCCCTGTGGCTGGCCTGGCAAGGCGCTAGCCCGCGCGATCGCGGGAGACTCGCCGCACTCGTCCCCGTGGTTCCCTGTGATGTGCCCTGTGATCGGGCACTCATCTGGCACGGGCGA
>NZ_JBSFJX010000489.1:0-1886 GCF_053598275.1 Streptomyces sp. NPDC001156
GGGCAGTCGCGGCAGCACCGGACCATCCTGATGCCGGCTGGAGCTGGCCGGCAATCACCGAACGAGGCCCCGTCGGCACCGCCGACCGGGAGGGATCCATGACAGTGCCCACAGGCGGCCTGACCAGCACGGATGAGATTACTGGCACCTACAGCGTTCCCCGGCCATGGCCACGGCGACCTCGCCGGTGCCTACCCTGCGGTCTGCCTCGGCATGATCCTCCACACCCCGGGCACCGAACCAGGCCCGGCCGCCCTGCGTGCCATCCGGGCAGCGTACGACCGGGGCCTGGTCAAGGACCTCTTCTGTGCCGACCGGGGCATCTCCCAAGCCAAGCCCCGAAACCTGCATCTGCAGCTGCTCGAATTCGGCCTCAACACGGTGAAGCACTACAACGACGACAAGGTAGACCGGCAAGGGGACTTCCGCGGTATGGAGCTGGTCGGCGGCGAGTTCTACTGCCCTCTCATGCCCACCCCGCTCATCACCGCGGGCGCCGCCTACATCAACAGCCGCACGGACGAGGACCGCGCCCACGCGCTCAACTTGATCCAGTCCCGCAGGAACTACCAAACCAAGGTCAAAGAGTACGGGCCCGCAGGCGACCAGCGTCGGCAGTGCCCGGCCCTCGGACCACACGCCACGGTCGCCTGCTACCGCCGCCCCCAACCACGCCCGTCCACCGTCGTCGACCTCGACGCTCCCACCGTCCGCACCACGGCCGCCCTGCCCGCTATCCGCAAACCCAAGCGGGACGCCGGCCCTTACCCCGACATCTGCACGGGGAAGAGCATCACCGTGCCGGGCACCGTGCTGGTCAAGCGGCGGCAGAAATACCCCCTGTTCACCCCTCTGTGGCAGGAAGCCTGGTCCGGGCTGCGCAGCCAGAACGAGGGCGGCAACGGCAACCTCAAGAAGTCCGCCCTCGACAGCATCGACAACTCCCAGCTTCGACTGCCCCACGGACGCGTCGCGCAGACCCTGCTCAACGCCGTGATCATCTTCGTGGCGAACCTCCGAGCTATCAAACGGTTCCGCCGCGACCAGGGCATCCGGCCCCGCAAAGCTGGCACGCCGAGCCCCCCACCCCGATCCGGCCAGCCTCTCGAGCCACCCCATGGGCAAATGTTTCCGACCGGCCCGGTCGAGCCTCCGCCACGCGAGTGAGGCACCCTCGCAGTGTTCCAACCCCTGAAAACCCCACATGCCTGCGCCACGGCCACCAGCCGTCGCACAGGCATGTCCTGTTTCCGCAGGTGAGAGGCGCAGCACCCGGACCGCCACCGCACCAACCCCTCACCGAGCCGACCGTGCGGCCCGAAGGCCCCAGGAACGACGAAAAACCGGCGAGCCACATGGCTCGACCGGTAATTCGTGAACGCATCGGGACGATCTCGTGAACGTCCCTATCCCAGGCTCTCACCGGCACTGATCCCAGGACCGGGCTCCCGGGTTCCCGGGAGCCCCGTCAGGTTGTGCCGTTCGGTCAGCCGTCCGCGGTCAGTGCGTGCCGGTCACCTTCATCGTGGCGGCCAATGCCGGGACGGCGTACGGCGAGTCGGTGCCGAAGGTCAGCCCGCTCGTGTAGGTGCCGGCCTGGTCGACCTCACCCGCGTTCAGGGTGACCCGTACCGTGACCGTGGCACCTGGAGCGACCGTGACGGTGTGCGGCGCCGACAGCCAGGCGGCGGCGCCGGAGCTACCGCAGTCGTCGTATCCGGGCAGCTGCTCGACGCCGGTGACCGGGCGGTTGCCGCCGTCCGCGCCGCCGACGACGTACAGTCCGCAGGCGCCGCTACCGCGGTAGACCAGCGCGTTGGCCGCCGGCAGAGCCGACCAGGAGTTGGTGACCGGGTCGTACTCCTCGGCCTGGTTGGTCAGCTGTC
>NZ_JBSFJX010000490.1:0-1873 GCF_053598275.1 Streptomyces sp. NPDC001156
AACGGCCAACGCCGGCTGTGATGGGTAGGGGAGCGTCGTCTGCCGGGTGAAGCGGCACTGGAAGGTAGTCGTGGACGGTTGACGAGTGAGAATGCAGGCATGAGTAGCGATTCACACGTGAGAAACGTGTGCGCCGATTGACTAAGGGTTCCTGGGTCAAGCTGATCTGCCCAGGGTAAGTCGGGACCTAAGGCGAGGCCGACAGGCGTAGTCGATGGATAACCGGTTGATATTCCGGTACCCGCTGTGAAGCGTCAAACATCGAGCATCGTGATGCTAAGGCCGTGAAGCCGTTCCGGACCCTTCGGGGAAAGGAAAGTGGTGGAGCCGCCGAACCAAGCGGTTAGTAGGTGAGTGATGGGGTGACGCAGGAAGGTAGTCCATCCCGGGCGGTGGTTGTCCCGGGGTAAGGGTGTAGGACGTCAGGTAGGTAAATCCGCCTGGCTTGTGTCTGAGACCTGATGCCGAGCCGATTGTGGTGAAGTGGATGATCCTATGCTGTCGAGAAAAGCCTCTAGCGAGTTTCATGGCGGCCCGTACCCTAAACCGACTCAGGTGGTCAGGTAGAGAATACCGAGGCGTTCGGGTGAACTATGGTTAAGGAATTCGGCAAAATGCCCCCGTAACTTCGGGAGAAGGGGGGCCATGCCTGGTGAGAGCACTTGCTGCTTGAGCTGGGGGTGGCCGCAGAGACCAGCGAGAAGCGACTGTTTACTAAAAACACAGGTCCGTGCGAAGCCGTAAGGCGATGTATACGGACTGACGCCTGCCCGGTGCTGGAACGTTAAGGGGACCGGTTAGCTCCATTTCGGTGGGGCGAAGCTGAGAACTTAAGCGCCAGTAAACGGCGGTGGTAACTATAACCATCCTAAGGTAGCGAAATTCCTTGTCGGGTAAGTTCCGACCTGCACGAATGGCGTAACGACTTCTCGACTGTCTCAACCATAGGCCCGGTGAAATTGCACTACGAGTAAAGATGCTCGTTTCGCGCAGCAGGACGGAAAGACCCCGGGACCTTTACTACAGTTTGATATTGGTGTTCGGTTCGGCTTGTGTAGGATAGCTGGGAGACTTTGAAGCAGCCACGCCAGTGGTTGTGGAGTCGTCGTTGAAATACCAGTCTGGTCGTGCTGGATGTCTAACCCGGGTCCGTGATCCGGATCGGGGACAGTGTCTGATGGGTAGTTTAACTGGGGCGGTTGCCTCCTAAAGGGTAACGGAGGCGCCCAAAGGTTCCCTCAGCCTGGTTGGCAATCAGGTGTTGAGTGTAAGTGCACAAGGGAGCTTGACTGTGAGACCGACGGGTCGAGCAGGGACGAAAGTCGGGACTAGTGATCCGGCGGTGGCTTGTGGAAGCGCCGTCGCTCAACGGATAAAAGGTACCCCGGGGATAACAGGCTGATCTTCCCCAAGAGTCCATATCGACGGGATGGTTTGGCACCTCGATGTCGGCTCGTCGCATCCTGGGGCTGGAGTCGGTCCCAAGGGTTGGGCTGTTCGCCCATTAAAGCGGTACGCGAGCTGGGTTTAGAACGTCGTGAGACAGTTCGGTCCCTATCCGCTGTGCGCGTAGGAGTCTTGAGAAGGGCTGTCCCTAGTACGAGAGGACCGGGACGGACGAACCTCTGGTGTGCCAGTTGTTCTGCCAAGGGCATGGCTGGTTGGCTACGTTCGGGAGGGATAACCGCTGAAAGCATCTAAGCGGGAAGCCTGCTTCGAGATGAGGACTCCCACCCACTTGATGGGGTAAGGCTCCCAGTAGACGACTGGGTTGATAGGCCGGATCTGGAAGCACGGTAACGTGTGGAGGTGACCGGTACTAATAGGCCGAGGGCTTGTCCTCAGTTGCTCGCGTCCACTGTGTTGGTTCTGA
>NZ_JBSFJX010000491.1:0-1868 GCF_053598275.1 Streptomyces sp. NPDC001156
CTAGGTGACTGGTGTTAATCGTGTGAGCTCGCGTTGGGGATTCGGGCTGTGCCAGGCTGACGGGCGTTGGTCGCCGGGTGTGGGGAGAGGTTGAGCGATGGCAGTGGGCCGGACTCCGATGCAGCCGGGGTTGCTCTCCTCCACGGCGGGTTTCTGCGAGGGTCGGCTGGCGCCGAACTCGATCTACGCGGTGCTGCACCGCGAGTGCCGGGCGTTGTTCCCCGATGAGATGTTCGCCGATCTGTTCGCGGAGGACGGTCGCAGGTCGGTGCCGCCGATGATCGTGGCGGTCGTGATGGTCCTGCAGCGTCTGGAGGGCTTGTCCGATCGTGAGGCGGTCGAGCGGTTCGCGTTCGATGTGCGCTGGAAGTACGCCGCCGGCGGGCTGGACTTCGACCATCCGGGGTTCGTGCACACCGTGTTGGTGGACATGCGTGCGCGGCTGGCCGCTTCTGCCCGGCCGGACAGGATCTTCGAGCGGACGGTCGAGGTGGCGGCCCAGGCCGGGTTGGTGGGCCGCAGGCGGGTGCTGGACTCGGCACCGATCTATGACGCGGTGGCCACGCAGGACACCATCACGCTGATCCGTTCGGCCATTCGCGGCCTGCTGCGGGCGGCTGATCACATGCTGCGGGCCCAGTTGCGGGCGGTGATCTCCAGCGGGGACGCCTACACCAGCACGGCCAAGCCGGTCATCGATTGGACGGACGCGGCTGAGCGGGAGGCCCTGGTGGATTCGCGGGCCCGTGACGGCTACGCGCTGCTGGCCGCGCTGGAGGGCCGGGTGCTGGAGCAGGAGGTGGGCCAGGCCGCGCGGTTGCTGGCCACCGTGCTGGGCCAGGACCTGGAACAGGACGACGGCGTCTTCAAGATCGCCCGCAAGGTGGCCCGCGACCGGGTCATCTCCACGGTCGATCCCGAGGCCCGGCACGGGCACAAGACCGTTAACCGGTCCTTCGATGGCTACAAGGGCCACGTGGCCGAGGACCCCGACAGCGAGGTCATCACCGCGACCGCGGTCACCGCGGGCAACGTCGGCGATGCCGAGCCCTCCGTCGAGCTGCTGGCCGACATCCTCCTCTCGCCTACCCAGGATGAGCAGGCGCAGGACGAGCAGGTCGAGGTCTACGGTGATGCCGCCTACGGGACCGGGCCGCTGCTGGCCGAATTGGCCGAGGCCGGCGTCGAGGTGATGGTCAAGGTGCAGGCGGCCAACGCTCCGGGCGGGCGGTTCTCCAAGGACGCCTTCGCCGTGGACATGGAAGCGGGGCAGGTCACCTGCCCGAACCAGGTGACCGCCGCGATCCGCCCGCAGCGTGACGGCGGCGGAGTGGCCCGCTTCCAGGCCGCCTGCACCACCTGCCCGCTGGCGGCCCAGTGCACCACGGCCAAGAACGGCCGCGAGATCAACGTCAGCCCGCACGAGGAGCACCTGGCCCGGGGCCGGGCCCGCAGCGCCGACCCCGTCTGGCTGGCGGCCTACCGGGCCACCCGGCCCAAGGTCGAACGCAAGATCGCCCACCTGATGCGGCGACGGCACGGAGGACGCCGTGCCCGGGTGCGCGGCCGGGCCAAAGTCGGCGCGGACTTCTCCCTGCTGGCCGCTGCCGTCAACGTCGCCCGGCTCGGCGTGCTCGGAATCACGTCCACAGGCAGTGGAAACTGGGCGATCTGCACTGGCTGACCACCCCGGAGGAACTCCAACCACACGAACGACTCGCCGGCGGCCGCTCCAGGCCGCTCAACAGCCCCCAGGCCGGGCGCGAGCCGCTCGCGAGCCGCCCAATCACCAGCCACCGACATGATCCTGGCGCCCTCCACAGCGAACCGACACGCTCAGGAAGACCCGCTTAACACCAGTCACCTAG
>NZ_JBSFJX010000492.1:0-1851 GCF_053598275.1 Streptomyces sp. NPDC001156
GAACTGCGCGCCCGCGCGCTCAGCGACGCGATCGCCACCGAAGCCGGCGCTCTACCCGGCGTCCAGCAGGCGAATGTCCGCATCACAGGCCGACTTGCCCACCCTCGCGCCCACATCACCCTCACCCTCACCCCTCAGGGGACACCTGACGCCGCCCTCAAAACCCTCTGCGAAGGCCCGCTGCGGACCGCCCGCCAATCCACCGGCTCGCCCCCCATGCCAACCGAGGCCCGCCTACGCGTCGCTCGTCACAAACCCCGCCGTGCGGAATAGACCGGAGGAAACCCATTGGAGCTGGGCATGGCACTTCCAGGGCTTTCGCAGTTCACGCTCGAATATCTCACTACTTCCCAGAGGAGGCATCATGATTATCCTGGGAGTCATTCTGTTGGTCGTCGGCCTCGTCACCGGCATAGGCATTCTATGGACCATCGGGATCATCCTGGCAGTCATCGGAGTAATCTTGTGGCTCCTCGGCGCGATGGGACACGCCGTTGCAGGACGACGCCACTACTGGTGACCAGTCAAGAGCGTATCCCCAGCGGCCTGCAAGGCCGGGTCTGGACGGGAAAGATCACCTGTCCGCTGGGGGCTGTCATTGGACTCCCCGGGGAGATCACCTTTCCGCCAGCGGGAAACTCCTGAGCACTCGGCATGTTCCGTGAACCGGGCCAGGCGGTGGGCCAGAAGGATGTTCTTGACGTGGACGGGCCAAACGGAGCAGGCCCAGACCATGGGCCTGATCGGCACCCGGCGTCGGGGCGGGCACCGGCGGCGGGAGGACGACGGGCACCATCACCCGTCGATGACCGCCGGCTCATCGCCGGCGGGGCCCGCGGCGTGACCGGGTTAGCAACTGGCCACGCTGTCCAGGCAGGGACGGCTACGAGCACCTCAATCTGGATGACACCACGCCCGCGTAGGCACCGGCCCGGTCACGGCAGATGACCTCGATGCCCGGTTGAGCGGCCAGCCACGGTGCCAGTGAGGCCGCGTCCCGTTCGGAAAGGTCCAGGACCCGGTGGGTCCCGATGTCGATGATCACCGTTCCGTAGGGACCCAACGGTCCATGGCGAGTGGATGTAACGGACAGTGGGCTGGTGGACGGCCGTGCGTCGGTGGTGGCCACCTGCCAGCGTGCACCGACCCAGCTGCGCGCCCAGCGGAGCCCGCACTCGTGATGGACCATCATCGTCGACTGGCGGTCGACGGTTGCAGGGGCCGACCGGCGAGACCCTTGGCTCGCGCACAGCTTGCGATGGGTCACCGAGGCCCTGCGCATGCCGGCCTAGAAGGAATGGATGCGACCGACGTGGAGACTTCCGGACCGATAGCGGCGCGGTAGAAATCCCGAATTGTGCCCCGCACCTCCGCGTCGCCCGGGTTCGGCACCCTGCACAGTCGTCCCACTACTCCACTGCTTCTGCTGAGGCGGTCGAGGCCACGTTGATCTGACCACAGTCCGCATTGTGCGGGCCTCCGGAAGCCGGGTGCCTCTCAGCTGCCTTTTCGCTGACGATGAGAGAGACTAGGCGGCACGGGGCTTCTGTAAATGGGGCGAATCTGAGATGAGCACGAACAAGAGAATTAAGGCCAAGGCAGAGCAGGCCCAGGGAAAGGTCAAGGAGGGCATCGGGCGCGCCGTCGGAAATGAGGAGATGACGGCGAAGGGTCACGCTGAGAAATCCAAGGGAGACCTGCGCGAAGCCAAGGAGAAGGCAAAGGGTGGCGCACGCAAGGTGAAGGACGCCTTCAACCTGGATCCACCGCGTGAACTCTGATCCTCGGTGTCTGGCGGGTTCAGGGTGAATTTCGGGATGCGGGCAGCACGGGGCCCCGGCTGGCCGTCCG
>NZ_JBSFJX010000493.1:0-1831 GCF_053598275.1 Streptomyces sp. NPDC001156
GTAGGCCGGGTCGACGGCGATGATGGTGATGCCGAGTTCGGCCGCCATGCTGACGAGCCGGGCCCGCAGCTTGGACACGGGCATGCCGGAGATCACCTGCCTGAACCGCTTCTGGCGCCCGTGCTTCTCGCGGGTTTTGTCCGCGCTGAAGTCGAGGTCTTCGATCGCGATCGACACCCCGTGGCGTTTGGCCCAGTGCAGGAGCCGGATCAGTGCATGCCGTACCTGGGCATCACGGTGGTTCGCGGTGCCGGACAGGTCGTAGAAGAACCGGCGCGGCCTGCCGACCGGATTGCCGTGCTCGTCCAGCTGCCAGGCGGCCAGATGGTCGGCGTTGGTGTCGACACCGATCAGACCGCCCGTGCGGGCGTGGGACAGGGGAACGGTCTTGACTGGTGGGATGGTCCAGGAGGCGGTGAGGTACCAGCGGGAGCGGTCTGTGTCGTAGTGGATGCGGTAGGCCACGGCCCGGTTCGTGGTGATGCGGTCGGCCCACTCGTCGCTGCGGTGGTGGAAGACCGCGGTTTAGGCGAGGACGTACCGGCCGTGCGGGGCGTTGGCCAGGTGGGCGAGCGGAGCAGGCAGTTTCAGTGACACTTCGCCGTCGGGCGTGACGCGGATCGTCTCATTGCCGAACCGCTTGCCCGATTCGCCGTCCGCCTGGAGGAACCAGCGCGATGCTTCCCAACGTTGCCGCCACTGGGCCTGCGTGAGCTGGGCGGCGTGCAGGTGGTGCCGGTTGCGCGCGAGCCGCTTCCCGCCGCGCACCACCCGGACGCGGCCCACGGCGTGGTCGGCCTGCTCGGCACTGAGCCGGTCTTCAAGGACCTGCAGGCGCCGGGACTTGGCGAACCACTCCTTGGCGCTGCGGTAGCCGCCTGGCGACCGCCTGTTTCCCTTCTCTCCGATCGGGAGGGACAGGCGGTGCGCGATCGTCCGCACGCCCGCCTGAAGGCTGTGGATGTGCGCGAGTTGGGCACGCCTGGACAGCGCCCACTGATCATGCGTGGCCTTGGTAATACTCCCGGCCCAACGCGACGAAGACCCCTCCGTCAGGGCCCGCTTACGCTCCGCCCACGAATCCGAGGAGTGCTCCAAGCCCTCAGCGCACCGCCGTTTGAGATCTCTTGAGGCCAGCGAGCCCAGATGCGCGCCCACCAGGCGCAACACCTCCTCGTCGGCGGTGCTCAAGTGGCCCAGACGGGTCCGGATCGCCACGCCCGACGGGCCAACGGCCACGAAGGGAGCAGCGATCGTGCGCAACGACTCACCACGCATCGATGTACTCCCTCCAACACGCTTGAGCAGCAACAGGAAGAACAGTACGGGCAGGCACTGACATCAATGCCCGCCATACGACGTGTGCGCGCTGCAACACCACCAGCCAGTACACGCTCCTGCACACTCACACACGCTCCTGCACATCCGAAGACGAACAGTTCCCCACCCCTGGGATTCCCAGCCTTCGGCCGTTGGCAGCTCGAAGGAGAACGGGGACATACCTGGATTGGCGCGTTGCCGGACGTCGTGGACGCAATGCTCACCCGATGGGACCTGGTCCCCGACGGCGAGGCCATGCACGGGTACAACGGCATGGCCCTTCCTGTCTGCCGCGGGCAGGAAAAGTGCGTTCTCAAGGTGTCCTGGCCGCAGGAGACGTCTTCCTGCTACGAGGCCCTTGCTCTGGAGACCTGGAACGGCCGCAGTGCCGTCCGCCTCCTGGAGAGCTCTCCAGGGCGGGGGGGGGGGGGTGGGGGAAAATCGGGAGTGGACACCGGGTTAAAACCGAAACAAGATAAAAAAAATAGGTTTGGGTGGTTTTGTGTTTTAG
>NZ_JBSFJX010000494.1:0-1827 GCF_053598275.1 Streptomyces sp. NPDC001156
TCACGGAGGCGGTCATCACGGTGCCCGCCTACTTCAACGACGCCCAGCGCACCGCGACCCGTGATGCCGGACGGATCGCGGGACTGGAAGTGCTGTGGATCATCAACGAGCCGACGGCGGCCGCCCTCGCGTACGGTGGGCGATGACCTTGCCCGTCCGGCGCCACCGCAGTGGCGGAACAACGGAGCGGCCCCTCGGGTGGGCCCGCAATCCGCTGATGGAATTCGACGAACTGCTCAACCAGATGAGCGGATTGCTCGAATCCACGGTGGGCGGCGCCGCGCCCGCGGCCGCGTGGACCCCCCTCGCGGACGTCACGGAGACCGACGACGCCTTCGAGGTCGAGATCGAACTTCCTGGCGTCAAGAGCAAGGACATCAACGTCGAGGCCAACGGACAGGAACTGGTGGTCACCGGAGAGATCAAGGAAAAGGAGCGCAAGGGCGTTCTGCGCCGTGGCACCCGCCGGACTGGTGCCTTCGAGTACCGACTGCGACTGCCCGGAGAGGTGGACGCCGAGAAGGTCACAGCGGAGATGTCGGCCGGCGTGCTCACGGTCACCGTCCCCAAGGCGGAGGTCGCCAAGCCCCGTCACGTCCAGATCACCGAGAGCGGCGAGCGCGGCGAGAGCGGCGGTCGTTGAGCCGAGGAGCCCGACGGGTGCGGGACAACGTTCCGGCACCGCCGGGCGCTCCGGGAGCGAAAGGGGCGATGAGATGACCGAAACGGGTTTCTCCTCGTTCGACACCATGGTGGACAAGGCCAACCGGCTACTCAGGGAAATCGAGCAGGCCAACGGACGGCCCAAGGAACGCCGGAAGCAGTCGTACGCCGCACTGCGCGCCGTCCTACACCTGCTACGGGACCGGCTCTCCGTCGACGGGGCCGTACACTTCGGGGCGCAGCTTCCGACCCTGATCCGCGGCATCTACTACGACGGATGGAAGCCGTCCGAGACACCAGTGAAGCTAAGCGGCGAGGAATTCCTCCAGCGCGTTCGGGACGACTTTCCCTACGCGGTCGACGGTGGCATCGAACGAGTCGTGCACACCGTGCTGGAGGCTCTGGAACGCCACGTCAGCGAAGGCGAGTGGGACCACCTCAAATCCGGTCTGCCGAAATCGCTGGCCTCCGTACTGCCGTAGCCGCTCGGCGGCACCCGAACCGCCAACCAGGAACGCGAGGGTGCGCCACGGTGCGGAATGCGGAAGAAGACGGAAAGCGACGAGCGGGAACGCAGGACGCCGGCCCGCGCGGCCCGCCGTTCCGGTCAGGCACCCGGCGCCCAGCAGGTGACGACCGGCCCGTCGCAACAGCGGCGCCCCTGCCCGACCGAGACGCGGACGAGTTCGACGTGGACGCGGCGCTGCAGCGGGCTCTGGACCGCAGCCTGGCGCTGCTGGCGGAGGTCACGACCGTTCTTGGCTGCACCCCGGACGTGGATCAGGCCCTGCGGCGGGCCAGCAGGATCGTTGCGGCAGCCGAGGAGGCAGAGCGCGGTGACGCTGTTGGGTCGTGGCCTGCACCACCTCGTCCGGTCGCCACTCACAGCAGGAGGTCGAAGAGTGCTCGGGCCTCGTCCCAGTGCTGGGTCTGGGGGTTCTTGAGGTCGGGGTGGAGGATCTTGAAGCTCTGGGCAAGGGCCAGGCTGAGTCCGCCGATGACGTCCGGATAGGCCGCCTCGGTCTCCTCGTCGGGCGTACGGTCCAGAGCGGGGTGGGTGGCGAGCTGTTCTAGAAGATCACTGAAAATCTTGCTGTGAGGGTGGTTCCGCTGGTGGCGGGGCCGCCCTCCGTGCTTCATGGTGTGGCCGGAGTCAGGGTCCAG
>NZ_JBSFJX010000495.1:0-1822 GCF_053598275.1 Streptomyces sp. NPDC001156
GTTACTGAGACACGCTCCCAGTGAGGCCGGCCTCGGACCGCCGAGGTGGGTGGCCGGGCGTTCGAATGACAGCTGCGGTGGGTGGGTGGACGCTGCCAGCAGGTGTTCGTGCGCTCGGTTGGGCGGTGGTCAAGGTGACGGCTGGAGCGCAGGCGCGCAGGGCGATCGCAGCGGGCAACGCAGCCGGAGCAGTCACCGTCCACGACGTACTCGACGGACACGTCGCGCTCGATCTGGAGTGCCTGGACCGGATCTACCTCAACGGCTATGTGCCGAACCTTCAAGTCGGCGGTCAGGTAGTGACGTTCCTCACCAGGCACTTGGGTCACCCCGTCCCCTCGCCTGCACTGCTGGGGCAGATCGGCGACCGCTTCCGCGCGGCAGTGACCCGCTTCGCCCGCGACGAGCACATCCCGGTGGTCCGCTTCGCGAAGGACGCCCGCAAGGCCGACGTAATGAAGCCGTACCTGGCCGCCGCGCAGGCATCCGGTCGCCCACAGGTAGTCGCGATCGGCGTGGCCCAAGAGTTCCAACGCGTGTTCACCGGCTACGACCGGGCAACCACACCCGGAGCCGTGTGCTTCGGTTTCGACAAGGCTGACCGACGGGTGACCTGCTTCTACTTCTACCTGTGGGACTGCGACTTCGGCCCGGCGTTCATCAAGATCTGCTCCTACTTCCCCTACCCGATCAAAGTGTGGGTCAACGGCCACGAGTGGGCCAAACAACAGGCCGCCCAGGCCGGGATCGCGTTCACGGCCCTGTCCAACGGGTTCGCCTCCTGCGACGACCCGCCCAAACTACAGGCGATCTGCGACCGGCTGGGCTCCGGCGCCATCACCGTGTTCTTCGAACGCTGGATGTCCCGACTGCCCCTGCCCTTCGGTCCACGCGAACGCGACGGCGGCTACTGGTGGGAGCTGTCCATGCGGCAGATCGAGGTCTCGCGCACCCTGGTCTTCGACGCACCCCGCAACGCTCGAACGTTCTTCGACGCCCTGGTCAGCGACAACCTCGGACTGGGCCGTCCGGACGAGATCTCCTACCTCTTCGACCGACGCATCCGCTCGGACACCGAGACCGGGTTCGCCACCAAGGTGGTCACCCGCGGCGTCGACGTCACCGTCAACCTGTTCTACAAGCACTCCAGGATCAAGCAGTACCTCAAAGAAGGCCGAGCACTGCGCATCGAGACCGTCGTCAACTCCCCAAAAGACCTCGCAGTCCTGCGCCGCCTGGACCACCTCGAGGAACTTCAGACCAAAGCCCGTGCCGTCAACGCCCGCCTGCTGCATGCTGAACGCGTCGGCCAGGGCTGCGTCCTTGCGAGCCCAGCCTTTGAGCGGGTCGCGCTGCCCTCGGTGACCACCGACGGCAGGAGGGCCCCGGCCCTGCGGTTCGGCGACCCCCGGGTCATGGCCCTGGCCGGCGCCCTGTCCATCCTGCTCACCACCGTCGTCGGGTTCACCAACCGGAGCCTTCGCGCCCAGGTGAGCGCCCTGCTGGGCACCCCGTACTCGGCCAATCAGATGGGCTACGACCTCGCCCGGCTACGCCGCAACGGACTGATCCGCCGCCTGGAACACACCAACACCTACGTACTGACCGACGACGGCCAACGAGTCGCGATCTTCTACACCAAGGTCCACGACCGGCTGTTACGACCCCTGCTGGCAGCCAACACCCCACCCGCACCCCCACCGCTGCGCGACGCCCTCGCCACGATCGACAAATCCGTCGCGCACTACACCCGCACCGCCCGACTCAAAGCCGGATGAAACTCAAGCAAAGTGCACGTGTTCTGACCACCAAGGAGACCTAG
>NZ_JBSFJX010000496.1:0-1776 GCF_053598275.1 Streptomyces sp. NPDC001156
CCGGATCGCCGCAGCCACCTGCGGATCCGGCTCCGGCCAAGGCCGCGGCTGCACCGACACCAGACACTCCGATCCACCGAGAAGCGAGAAGACCGCCATGATCCCATCCACCGGCACTTGACGACAGCCAACTCGCAGGCACAACAACGCACTTCAAAATTAGCCACCAAGATCGCGCAACGCTGTGGAACGATTCCGCGGCCGCGTTGTCCAGGGCCGAGCCCACGCGCCCCATGGACTGCACCGCGCCCAGGCGGTCACACAGGCTGTTGTACGCCGCACTCGTATATTCCGAACCGCGGACGCTCTCCTGTATGTCAACCTCTCTGGACTGACCGGTTCGGGGTGCTGTCCTGCTTGATCAGGTAGTACGCCTCGCGAGCGACGTACCGTTTGAGGCAACGGATGATCTCCATTTTCGACTTGCCTTCGCTGGTGCGGCGTTCGAGGTACTTCTGGGTGTCCTCGTCGTAGTGCAGGCGACAGACGACGGCCATGTGGAGGGCGGAGTTGGCCTGGCGGTCGCCGCCGCGGTTGAGCCGGTGACGCTGGACTTTCCCGGAGGAAGCGGGCAGCGGGGCGACGCCGCAGAGTTTGGCGAAGCGGGCCTCGTCGGTGACCCGTTGGGGGTTGTCGCCACAGGTGACCAGGAGCTGGGCGGTGTTCTCGATGCCGAAGCCGGTCCGTTCCAGCAGCGAGGGGGCCAGCTCACGGACCAGGGGCTCGATCATCGCATCGAGATCGGCGACCTCGTCGTTGAGCTCCAGGTAGCGGCGGGCCAGAGGCTTGATCGCGATGCGGGTCGCCGAGACGGGATCGCGGAAGGCGGTCTCGTCCGGTCGCCAGGCCGCTCAGGTGCGGATCAGTTGCATGCGGGTCAGATTGCGTACCTGGTCGCGGAGTTCCTCGGGCGCGGAGATGATCTGACAGCGGAGCATCTGCAGCGCGACGCGGCGGGCTTTGACGGCGGTGGAGCGGGCGATCCGCAGGACGCGTAAGGACTCGACCATGCCGGTGCGGGTCTTGGGCGTGATCACGCGGTTGCCGGCCAGCGCAGCATGGGCAGCGTTCTCGGCGTCGAGGGTGTCGTCCTTGCCGCGGCGACGCCGGTCGGAACGGTCGGGCCGGTTGACCTCAAGGATCTCGATACCGGCCTGCTGCAGATGGCGCAGGAGCCCGGCGCCGTAGGAGCCGGTGCCCTCGACGCCGATGCGGCGCACGTCGCCGAAGGTGCGCATCCAGGCGAGCAGGGCGCGGTAGCCGGCGCGGGTGGTGGAGAACGCCTGGGTGTCCAGGACGCGGTCGTCGGTGTCGATCACGGCGGCGACGTGCAGGTCTTTGTGGGTGTCCACGCCGCCGATGACGACGCGGGAGACGGGTGGAATGCTGGCCATGTCGGCCTCCTCGCGGACGAGAGCGCGGTGGGTCGGCGCGCGGTCACCGAGGCGGCGGACAAGACAGTGATGGGACCTTGGCCAGGCTCTCCTTAAGTCACTCCCGTCGGCGAGGCGAGCGCCTCGCCGGGATGCTCCCGGGCCACCGACATGTCCGAGGAAGGACAACACGGTCGATCCGAGTGCGGGTCAGGAGGCCGCGAGAGCATCCCGGCACCGGCATCCTGGCGCGTCCATCGCTGTGCGGGTCAAGAGGCCCGGGACATCCGGTACTTCACATACTCACTGTCCGAGTGGAAGATCACGCCGTCCACGGTGCCGCCGCGCGTCGCGGCTGCCATCTTGAGTGACGCGCTGACCAGGGCCGCATCGTGCCGCTCAC
>NZ_JBSFJX010000497.1:0-1771 GCF_053598275.1 Streptomyces sp. NPDC001156
GGTCCGCATAAGAGGCCGAACTCCATCTGATCAGGCAGCGCATGCAGACCGGGCGGGTGAACAAGGCCCGCCGCGGTGAACTGGTCGTGCCGCTGCCGATCGGCTACGTGCGCCGGCCATCCGGCGAGGCGGTCCTCGACCCGGACGAGCAGGCACAGACCGTGGTGCGGCTGGTGTTCACGAAGCTCGCTGAGCTCGGCACCCTGCATGCGGTGCTGCGCTGGCTGGTCGAGCACGGGATCGAACTGCCCATCCGGTTGCGCCGGGGGCCCGATAAGGGCGAGCTGGAGTGGCGGCGGCCGAACCGGATGACGCTGCAGTGCATGCTGCACAGTCCGGTCTATGCCGGGATCTACGCCTACGGGCGCCGCCGCATCGAGCACCGCCGGCAGCAACCGGGACGCCCCTCCACCGGCAGAGTGGTGCGCGGTGAGGACGAGTGGCTGGTGTTCATCCCCGACGCGCTGCCCGCCTACATCACCATCGAGCAGTACCGGGCCAACCTGGCCCGGCTCGCGGCCAACGCCGCCCGGGCCGAGACCCTCGGCACGGTCCGCAGCGGTCCTGCCCTGCTGGCCGGGCTGGTGCGGTGCGGCCGCTGCGGCAAGCGCATGACCGTGCGCTACCACCAGCACGCGGGCAGCACCCGCCCCGACTACGTGTGCGCCCGGCAGATGACCGACTACGGATCCGGGGAGCGCTGCCAGGCACTGAACGGAGCCTGCGTGGACGCCTTCGTCACCGCCCAGGTCCTCGCCGCGCTCGCCCCGGCCGCGCTTGAAGTCTCCTTACGCGCGGCCGAGCAAGTCCTGGCCGAACGGGCCGAGCTGGACAAAATCTGGTCCCAGCGGCTGGAGCGCGCCGCGATCAATGCCGACCGGGCCCGGCGCTGTTACCGCCTCGCCGAGCCCGAGAACCGCCTGGTCGTACGGCAGTTGGAAAAGGACTGGGAGCAGGCCCTTGCCGCCCAGCAGACCCTGCAGGAAGAGTACGACCGCTTCACCCAGACCCGCCCGCGCACCCTCACCGCCGCCGAGCAGCGGGCCATCACCGCGCTCGCCGGCGACATCGAAGGCCTGTGGAGTGCTGAGACGACCACCCCCGCCGACCGCAAAGAGATCATCCGCGCGCTCGTGGAGCAGGTCACCGTCACCGTGCTGGGCACCAGCGAACGCGTCACCGTCACCATCACCTGGGCCGGCAGGAGGACCACCACGGGCGAGACCGCCCGCCCCGTCGCCCTCCTCCAACAGCTCAGCTACTACCCGCAGATCAAGGAGCGCATCCGCGAACTGGCCGGTCAGGGACACCGCGCCGAGGCGATCGCCCAGCGCCTGCACGCGGAGGGCTTCCGCCCAGCCCGCGGACGCGGGAACCGGATCAGCGCCAGCGCGGTCAAGGCGATCCTGCGTGAACTCGGCACCCTGCCGCCACCCGCCCGTCTCCGGTCGGCCTCGCCACCCGGCGAAGAACCCGGCCGCGATGAGTGGTGGCTGGAAGACCTCGCCACCGAAATCGACATGCCCGCAGTCACCCTCTACTCGTGGATCTACCGCGGCTGGGTGAACGCTCGCAAGGAGTCCCGGCGCCCCTACCGCTGGATCCTCCACGCCGGACCCACCGAACTCGCCGAACTCCGCGAGCGACGCACCCGCCCGCCCGGCTGGTACACCCGACTCCGCTGGACCGACACCGAGCCACCGATCCCGACCCAAGACGAAGATCAAACAGCCAGTTCCCATTTATGAGTGCACTGTGGTTGACACATCTC
>NZ_JBSFJX010000498.1:0-1751 GCF_053598275.1 Streptomyces sp. NPDC001156
CGGATCCACTGCACCAAGTAGGCATTGATGCGTGCCAGGAGCGGATACAGCTCCGACCGGTAGAACCGGCCGTAGTACTGCATCCAGCCCGCGACCACCGGACTCATCCGTTGGGCGAGCTCCACGAAGGTCAGACCGACCTGCCGGTGGACCCGCCAGCTGCGGACCTCCCGGCCGATCTTCTTCTGGGCGTCCTTGCTGATCGCAGGCAGAAACCTCATGAACTGCTGGCCGTTCCTGTCCTTCGCCCGGCGCTGGCGGAACGTGAACCCCAGGAAGGTGAACGACATTTGCTCGAACGAGCGTGGCCGTTTCCCGTCCCGGCAGTACACGATCCGGGTCTTGTCAGGATGCAGTCGCAGCCCGACCTCCTCCATCCTGTCCCCGAGGGCGGCCAGCACCTGCCGGGCCTGCCGCTCGGTGACGCAGTGCACCACCGCATCGTCCGCATAGCGTTCGAACTGGACGGCCGGGAACTCCCGGGCCAGCCAGGTGTCGAACGCGTAGTGCATGAACAGGTTCGCCAGCACCGGCGATACCGGTGAGCCCTGTGGGGTTCCCCGGTCGCGTTCCTGCAAGGTGCCGTCCGGCAGCTGAAGCGGGGCACTCAGCCACCGCTTGACATACAACACCACCCAGACGGCGTCGGTGTGCGCCTCCACGGCCTTGACCAGCAGGTCCCACCGGACACTGTCGAAGAACTTCTGGACATCGAGATCGATGACCCAGTCCTTCCTCCAGCAGCGTTCCCGGCAGCGCTCCACCGCGTCATGAGCCGACCGCCCAGGCCGGTATCCATAGGAGTCGGGATGGAACACCGGTTCCACCCGCCTCATCAGATGCCGGGCCACCACGGTCTGGGCAACCCGATCAGCGACACAAGGGATGCCGAGCATCCTCGTGCCGCCGCCGTGCTGCTTGGGGATCTCCACCGCACGCACCGCAGGAGGGAAGTACGTCCCCGACGACATCCGGTTCCAGATCTTGAAGAGGTTGTTCTTCAGATCCTTCTCGAACTCGTCGACGGACTGACCGTCCACCCCCGGCGCACCCTTGTTCGCCTTCACCTCGCGGTAAGCCTCCCAGACCTCCCACTTCGAGATCTCAAACGGCTTGACCTGCGACTTCAACTTGTCTATCGGTTCCTCCCGGAGACCGTCCGGTTGACCAGACACACACAGCCACGGATGACCCGGCCCCTTCGCTCCACCCCCATTACAGGGGCTTCTCCGCTACTACGAGCCAGTCCGCCGGCGCATCCCGCATCGGTACTCAGCCCCTCCACGGTTTCGGCCGCTTGGGGCGCTCCCTCTCGCCCGCTCGAACCGAACGGGCAGTATCGGGGCACGCCTTCTCCTGTTCCGCGTGATCGCGGCAGATCAGGCTCACGTCGTCTTCATGCCGGACACCACCTGGCCAGTCGGCGGGCTCCCGCCAGGCTCATCCCGGGATCGCCAGAACACCCCGGTTTCGATGTCGTCAAGGTTGTTTCGACACTTCAGCAACGATTCGCTTGCGCTCGTCTTCCTGATCCCCACCTGACGCCTCGCGGGCGCCTTTTCCTCATCGCTCACCACGACGGTCTTCAGCCAACGCAGCATGAGGCGGTTTGAAGCCTCCCCCCGCAGGGCGACTCCGAAAGGCCAATCCTTCATCGATCACGCAGCACCGCTTCGAGCAGCTCCTCCTACATCAAGCTCCCCCTCGCGTTCAGGACGCACTCTGGCACAACTTCCAGACCGGCCAGGCGG
>NZ_JBSFJX010000499.1:0-1733 GCF_053598275.1 Streptomyces sp. NPDC001156
GGCCCACGTCTGGGACGGCTCATGGTCACCCACGGAATCGGGGTACAGGAGCGGCAGACCTTTCGAGTAGTGGAGACTGACGAAGACTTCTTCGAGACCGCATGATCGGTCCAGGTTCTCGGCCCGTCCCTGTGGGCGAGAGGTTTTCCCGCGCGCAGAACACGAGCCGTACAGCGAGGGCTGGAGCGTCGGCGTGGGCCAGCCGCGAAGAGCGGAACCCCCGCTGTGAAACGAGGCGGACTGCCTGCAGCAAGCAGCACCGGGGAGGGGCGGGTTATGGGAGCCGGTGCGGAGGTCCGGGCGGTCTTGGGCGATGCCTGGTGGGATGGGACGGTCAGGCAGTCCGAGGAGCTGACCAGGGCGGCGGAAGTGCGGGGTCCAGGTGCGGTGGGGCGGCTGGACGCGCTGCTGCAGGCGTGGGCGGTCGGGTTCGCGGCCGTGCGGCCCGATGTCCTGTCTCCGCGCCTGGCTGCGTCCCGGCGGGGTCTTGGGGCGGACGAGGCGGCGGGGTTTCTGGCGGCGCTTGACGCGCGGGTTTTTCATGTGGACTTTGCCGGATTCGTCGTGCCGCAGGTGTTCCGGCCCAAGGCTTCCGGCGGCCGATATGCCTTGTTCAGCCGTAACGGCTCGGGCATGGCAGTCAACTTGGAGTATCTGATCCAGATGGCCGCGGCGGCGGAGCTGCTGATGGTTCACGGGGTGGCGGGGACGGATATCTGCTTCGAGCAGGGGGAGTTCGATGCTGTGGTGGAGAGCGGCGGTGTGCCGGTGCTGGCCATGGAGGCCAAAGCCGGAATCGCGGGGGCGGACGGGCTGCTGGAGTTGCTGAGCTCCCTGCTGAGGCTGGGCGCGAATCCGCAGGCGGCGGCCACCGGCAATCATTGGCGTAAGTACGCGGCACTGTTGGATATGACGGCATCGGGACCGGTGGTGTTGTGGCTGGTGGCCGACGGCGCACGCTGGGCCTTTGACGCGAACACGGTTGCTGGGACCGTGCGGCTGACGCCCCGTACGACCGCGGGAGGACCTCTCATCCACTGACACGCGCGTATCCGCTGGTCAGCGATAGCTCGAGAACAAGCTGTGCATGAGGGGTACCCGCCGGCGGGGTGCCCCTCACTCCTGCACGTGGTCGCCCGCGCACTCCGGGCAGGCGTATACCTCGGTGTCGAGGACATGAGCACCGATCCGGCCGCGGGAGATGCCCGCGCTGACGGCCCCGCCCGACAGCGTTTTGCCGCACCAGCAGCAGGCGCGCCCGGCGTGCTGCTCGTAGCTCAGATCTGCGGTGGGCGGGGGGTTCCTGCGGGTCACGGCCGGTTGGCGAGCGGGACCAGGCCGTGTCTCACAGCAGTCGGCACAGGTGGGCAAGCAGGTTGCGGCTACCGTGGCCGACGCAACGCTAGTGCGCATGCGGTGTCCCCCAGGATCGTGACGCGATTCGGGTCGCCGGTGGGGGCGGCGGACGGCTATGCAGGCGGCGCGAGCATCTCACGGACGTTCCGGGGAGGCACCTGTTACCCCGGGTCATTCTTTGACTACTGATCGGTAGCCGGGGAAAGCCGGAAGGGGTGCCCACGCCACCAACGGCCAAGGCCTCGAACTGGCCAAGGTCGGTACGGCGTGGCGCATCTCCATTGGTGGCGTCTAAAGGTGACCGTGTGGAAGTAGGGTCAGGGACTGGGGCGGTGACGCGTGACGCTCCGTTTCCAGTCCCCGCCCGTACCGCTTCA
>NZ_JBSFJX010000500.1:0-1726 GCF_053598275.1 Streptomyces sp. NPDC001156
ACGCCACCCCCCGGGATGCCGCACGCCGCTAGGCGGCGATCGGGTTGAGCTCGGCAGCCGCGACGTACATTCGGATACATGAACGAGGTGCCCAGACGCATCGACCCCACGACGGACCGCGTGTCCGCAGCGATCATGCTGGGCTGCACACCCGCACAGGTCGGCCCGGGCGCCCGCTGCCAGGGACTGACCTGCCGCTACGGGCCCGGCGCCCAACTGCTGCGCCCCCACGGCCGGGCCATCGAGCAGAGCACCCAGTTCGTGAGGTGACGGAAAACCGGTCGCGGGTGCCCGGAACCACGGAATCTGCCGTTCCCGCTGGCTTTCCAGAAGGAGGCGATCCCCATGAACTTCGTATGCGGAAAGCTCCCCTGCATGGCGGACGGAGCGGAGGCACTCTTTCCGTGGTCCGCCATCATGTTCGCGATCCTGGTTGTGGCCCTCGTGGTCATGCTGCTGAAGGCCAGGCACCGTTGACCTTCGCGGGACCCGCAGGAGCTGCTGCTTTGGGTGTCCGCGCGGAGGCATGAGAATAGGCCCCCCGCCACGGACCGCGTGTCCGCCGCGATCACGCTGGGCTGCACACCGGCGCAGGTCGGCCCGTGCGTCCGCCGCCGGGGGCTCACCTGCCGCTACGGGCGCGGCGCCCAGCTTGTATGCCCCCCTGCGAGGCAATCGAACGGAACACCAGACCGGCGGACGAGTAGGCACGGCCGCGTCACGACACGGCGGGGACCGTAACATCACAAGCTCACCCAATAGGGCCGACCGCGTGGGGGTACTCGGGCCGAAACCCCCTCACAAAAGGGAGCCCCTTATGATCATCAAGAGCATGCACGAAATGGGCATCCGCAGCGAACACGCCTATCTCGCGGGCATGGCATCCATCGGCCTCAGCATCGCCTCCTGGATCACCAGCCTCCAAACCGAACGCGGCGCCGGCATAGACCGCGCCGACCGATGGGGCATCTTCGTCGGTGAATGGGCCCCCACCTTCTTCGGCCTCGGTCTCGCCCTCTCTCACTACGAGCAGCAGGACGGCACCATCACCGCCGGTAGCATCCACGAACTGCGGGAACGGCAGAAGACCGGCTGACCACCCCGCTCCCGCCCAACGGGGCTCCCGCTGTGGAGTGGGCAGGGGCCTCCGCGTACTCCATTCAACCGGCGTTCCGGGGCATCCACCTTCCCGCTGACGCCGATGCAGGGCGTGGACTGGGTCGTGGACTGCGCGGTGGAGGCCGCCGAGAGGGAGTTCGGGAGTACTACGACCTCGAACCGGTGGAACGTGAACCCACCGTGCCGGAGGAGGCGCTGCTCGACGACCGGATCGACCAGGCGACTTTCGGCGAACGCGAGGACGAACTCGTCGACCGCCTGGAGGAGATCGCCAGCGTACCGGCGGGGCGACACCGCTTCCCAGTAGCCGTTGTAAGACGACGAAGGGGAGGGTGGATGTGGCCCCCCTTCGGCCAGCTCATCGCCGAATGCGGTGGCCACGACCTCGCCGCGTGGATGGCGGATGTGCGCGGCACCTGGCTACGGTGACGGCACGCATCGGGGTCTGGCCCGCCACGCACCAGTCGGGTCTCCGCGCCGGCTGTCGCGTTTGGCGCTCATGCTGTGTGGTCCCGGGCGGCGATGCGGGTGACCGTGACGGTGACGGTGACGGTGATCGCTACCGGGGCGCCGTGGGCGGCAAGGTAGGAGAGGACAGCGGCCCGTA
>NZ_JBSFJX010000501.1:0-1724 GCF_053598275.1 Streptomyces sp. NPDC001156
GCGTAAAGAACTCCCATCATCGCAGGTCACAAGGCACTTCTTCATTTTCCCAAGCGTCATCCACAGGCATCGGTCGGTGGATCGAGGCTAAGGGCTGTCCCGCAATGACCCGCGACATCAGGGTCAACCAGCGGTCAGTAGAGCCACCGGTCGAGGTGCGCCGGCCAGAGGAACCCGATGTAACCCTCGAAGGCGGCCGGGTCGATCTCTTTAAGCCCTCGGGCAAGGTGGCCCAACTCGGCCAAAGCCCGCTCTTCCTCGTCGTCGGAGAAGTCCTCCTCGGGGCTGTCTGGCTCGCTCAGGAGTTCCGAGGTCGTGACGTGGCTGCCGTGGCAGTGGAGAGCCTGAAGCCACAGATCGACAGTGGAGTTGGCGAAGCAAGCTGCGCCATCTGGCGTGACGTAGTAGACCGCTCCGGTCTCCGGCTCAACGCCGAACGACGACCGCTCGGCCGGCACAGCAAGGTCGACGTGCTCTGTTAGGCGGTAGAGCGGGCCGCGAGACGTCTGCAGAACCGGATGATCTCCGCGCTGAATCACGACTCGCTCGATCAGACGGGGAGCTACCGGGACACCTACCTCGACGAGCAGCACCTTCATACGCTCGGGAATGCGCCACCGTGCTACAACCTCCGGGTCCGCTCGCATGACCTGCCCGCCGCCGGCCCACCCCGTCAGCCCGTCATACGTCACCATCGGACGCCCCTCTTTGGTCGGTTGCGCCAAGACCCTATCGAGCCCATCCCGGCTACAGCCTGCAGTCGAAGTTGCGGGACGGCCCTTAGATGATCGATTCCAAGGGGGCCTGATGAGTGGAGCCAGGTTCATGCGCGGCCAGCCGGTCATGCGCGCACTGACCGCCTACGACCACTAAACCCCTTGGAATCGATCATCCAGGGGCTGAGGCGCACTCAGCCCTGGAGCGCCAGGCGCTCATGGCCCGACCGTTGTAGTCGTGTTGCCTCAACGGCATGTCGGACGACCCTTGGCGCCCTTCCAGATCAGATTTACGTGTTCCGTGGCAATGGTGTGAGCGCGGCTGACGGTCACAGTGACCCGTCCACCGGTCTGAGCAGGAAGGTCGAAGGCGTAGAGCGGGCGTCTGCCGTGAAGCACGGGGGCGAGCCGTCGGAGTGCGAGGGGTGTGCCGTTGCACGTCACCGACAGGACGGTTTCGCGATCTGCGCCGATCACGTGGTGCTGGCGGATGATCGCGATGCTGACGAGGCGAATGACCGTGGGATGGGAGGAGAAGGCGGTGTCGCCGGGGGCCGCGGTGCAGGTCGTCGTGCTGGCCCCGCCGTTCGTCATGGCTGAGCCGTCGCAGAAACGCCCGTCGACGGTCTCCCAGAGGAACAGTGCGGTCTGCCGGTCGGTGGCGGCGGTGGAGATACCGGCCGGGCCGGGAAGGTCCCTGGTGGCAACTGTGCCAGCAGGTGGGACTTCGCCGCGGCAATCACCTCGTTCTGGGTGGCTGTCGTGGCTGTCGTGGCTTGTGGTGAGGCAGCGCGGGTCGCGGCCGTCGGCGCCGTGGGGGTCAGTGCATGCGATGGGGATGACTGGCCACCACTGGTGCACGCTGCCGCTGAGAGAAGCGCAGCTGCGGTCAACACGAACGCAAGAAGCGTCACTGATCAGCTAAGCGCACCTATGCGAACCGTAGGGTTCGGTGTGGGTTTTGCCCACCTGGGTGGGGAAGCATGAGCGTGGAGATGGAATCCCGCG
>NZ_JBSFJX010000502.1:0-1719 GCF_053598275.1 Streptomyces sp. NPDC001156
CTAGGAGCGTGTCTCAGTAACGGGCAACCCGCCTGTGGTTCGTGATCATTCGTGCGGGATGATTTCGGTATGCGTGGTGGGGATGGGCTGTTCGAGGTCGAGCCGGTCGAGGCGAAGCGGCGGCAGGGCCGTCCGGCGGCGGTGGACAAGACGTTCCGGGCGTTCGACCCGCACCAGGTGCTGCTGCTGCCGCCGTCGCTGGACGACTGGCTGCCCGAGGACCACCTGGCCCGCTTCGTCGCAGACCTGGTCGACGAGGTACTCGACCTCTCCCCGATCCTGGCCGACTACACCGAGAAGCGCGGCTACCCGCCCTACGATCCCCGGCTGATGGTGCGCCTGCTGATCTACGGCTACACCACCGGTATCCGCTCCTCCCGGGCGATCGAGCGCAAATGCGCCGACGACGTGGCGTTTCGGTTCCTGGCCGCCGACCAGGCTCCGGACTTTCGCTCGATCGCTCGGTTCCGCCGCCGCCACCTGGGCGCCCTGGCCGACCTGTTCACTCAGTCGCTGCACCTCGCCATGAAGCTCGGCATGGTCAAGATGGGCCGCGTCGCCCTGGACGGCACCAAGCTCGAAGCCAACGCCTCCAAGCACAAGGCGATGAGCTACGGCCGTCTGGTCGACAAGGAGGAGCGAATCGAGGCCGAGATCGCCGCGTTGGAGGCCAAAGCCACCGCCCTGCTCGCCGACGCCGAGGCCACCGACACCGCCGAAGACGCCGTCCTCGGCCCCGACGGCAAGGACACCGACCTGCCCGCCGAACTCGACCGCCGCGAGAAGCGCCTCGCCAGACTGCAGGCCGCCCGCGCCCAGATCGAGGCCGAGGCCGCCGACAAGGCCCGCCGCCACGCCGAGAACATCGAGCGCGGCCGCCAGCAGCGCAACGGCACCGCCGACGAGCAGGCCGTCACCGACGCCGGGGAGAAGGCCGCCGCCAAGGCCCGTCCGAAGCCGAAGGCCCAGGCCAACTTCACCGACCCCGACTCGCGGATCATGAAGAACAGCGACGGCGCCTACATCCAGGCATACAACGCCCAAGCCGTCGTCGACGAGGCCCACCAGGTCATCACCGCCGCCGACGTCACGACCAACGCCTCCGACGCGCTGAACTACACCACCATGCTGGAGCAGTCCGCGCAGAACACCGGTACCCACCCCAAGCAGGCCCTCGTCGACGCCGGCTACTGCTCCGAGACCAACCTCGAAGCCGCCCGGGACCGCCAACTCGCCTGCGGAACCGACACATTCATGGCCACCGGCCGCCTCGCCCACGACGAGCAGGTCCCACCCGCACCGCGCGGACGCATCCCCAAGGACGCGAGCTTGAAGGAACGCATGGCCCGCAAGCTGCGGACCAAACCCGGGCGGGCCGCCTACAGCCGCCGCAAGGCCATCGTCGAACCCGTCTTCGGACAGATCATGACCTGCCACAACGGCCGCCAGCTCCTCCTGCGCGGCGAGGACGGCGCCCGCGGCGAGTGGCGCCTGCTGGCCGCCTGCCACAACCTCCGCAAGATCTTCGGGCACGCAGGGACGGCAGGGATAGCCGCCCTGGCCTGCTGACCAGCCGGATCCCCGCCCACGTGACGACCCCGGTCGGCCGGACACCCGCCCGGCCCGCCAGAACCCCGCAAGCCCGCACGGGGCCGCCGCAACCGCCCCCCTGGGTCGCAGCAACAGAGCCGCTTGCTCGTTACTAACCCACGCTCCTAG
>NZ_JBSFJX010000503.1:0-1716 GCF_053598275.1 Streptomyces sp. NPDC001156
GCTAGGAGCGTGTCCCAGTAACCGGCAACCCACTTGCGGTTCGTGATCATTCATGCGGGATGATCTCGGTATGCGTGATCGGGATGGGCTGTTCGAGATCGAGCCGGGTGAGAAGAAGCAGCCGCAGGGTCGTCCGGCGGCGGTGGGCAAGACGTTCCGGGCGTTCGACCCGCACCAGGTCCTGCTGCTGCCCCCGTCGCTGGACGACTGGCTGCCCGAGGACCACCTGGCCCGGTTCGTCGCCGACCTGGTCGACGAGGTGCTCGACTTGTCGCCGATCCTGGCCGACTACACCGAAAAGCGCGGCTACCCGCCCTACGACCCGCGGCTGATGGTGCGGCTGCTGATCTACGGCTACACCACCGGGGTGCGCTCCTCGCGGGCGATCACGCGGAAGTGTGTCGATGACGTCGCGTTCCGGTTCCTGGCCGCCGACCAGGCCCCGGACTTCCGCTCGATCGCCCGGTTCCGCCGCCGCCACCTGGACGCGCTCGCCGGCCTGTTCCTGCAGTCGCTGCACCTGGCGCGGAAGCTGGACATGGTCAAGATGGGCCGCGTCGCGCTGGACGGCACCAAGCTGGAGGCCAGCGCCTCTAAGCACAAGGCGATGAGCTACGGCCGCCTGATCGGCAAGGAAGAGCAGATCGAAGCCGAGATCGCCGCCCTGGAGGCCACGGCCCGGTCCCTGCTGGACGACGCCGAAGCAGTCGATACCGCCGAAGATGCCCGGTTCGGCGTGGACGGCAAGGAGGCCGACCTGCCCGCCGAGCTGGACCGGCGTGAGAAGCGCCTGTCCAGGCTGCAGGCCGCCCGCGCGCAGATCGAGGCCGAGGCCGCCGACAAGGCCCGCGCTCACGCCCAGGACACCGAACGCCGCCGTCAGGAGCGCGCCGGGACCAGCGACGAGCGGGCCGTCACCGACGCGGGCGAGAAGGCAGCAGCCAAAGCCCGGCCCAAGCCCAAGGCGCAGGCCAACTTCACCGACCCCGACTCGCGGATCATGAAGAACAGCGACGGCGCCTACATCCAGGCCTACAACGCCCAGGCCGTCGTCGATGAAAAACACCAGGTCATCACGGCCGCCGACATCACCGCCAACGCCTCGGACGCGCTGAACTACACCCCGATGCTCGACCAGTCCGCGCAGAACACCGGCGTCCACCCCCAGCAGGCCCTCGTCGACGCCGGCTACTGCTCCGAGACCAACCTGCAAGCCGCCCAAGAGCGCCAACTCGCCTGCGGCACCGACACGTTCATGGCCACCGGCCGACTCGGCCACGACGAACAGGTCCCGCCCGCACCCCGCGGACGCATCCCCAAGGACGCCACCCTCAAGGAGCGCATGGCCCGCAAACTGCGGACCAAGCCAGGCAAAGCCGCCTACAGCCGCCGCAAAGCCATCGTCGAACCCGTCTTCGGCCAGATCATGACCTGCCAGAACGGCCGCCACCTCCTCCTGCGCGGCGAGGACGGAGCCCGCGGCGAGTGGCGACTGCTGGCCGCCTGCCACAACCTCCGCAAGATCTTCCGGCACGCCGGAACCGCAGGCCTCGCCACGGCGATCGCCTGACCAGCCCGGCCAACGGCCCCCTTCAGGCCGATTCCCAAGCCGACAGGACCAGGCCACCCGCCCCGGCAGGCACGCAGCGAGCAACCACCACCGATCTCACCGTCACGATCACCAGCCGATTGCCCGTTACCGGGACACGCTCCTAG
>NZ_JBSFJX010000504.1:0-1711 GCF_053598275.1 Streptomyces sp. NPDC001156
GGCTGTCCCTTCGGCCGGCGCCGCCGGGCCATCATCCGCTGGTACCTCGCGAGCCGCTGCGCGGCCCGCTTGCCGTACTCGCCATGCGGGAGGTCATAGGCGTCATCGGTGGTGGTAGCGGTCTCCTTCACACCCCAGTCCACGCCCAGGACGCGGCCCGTCGGGGCGAGCGGCTCGGCCCGTCCGGCGTGGCGATCCGCATCCGCATCAAGGGCTGGTGAAGGCGACCTCAGCGATGTTCGCTACGGGCATGCTCTGTGCGGATGACAGCACCATCTGGGCCCGCCGCCAGGTCACCACCGATTCCGTGCCCCGGCGGATGATCCGCAGCAGGCGCTGGCCCTCGTCGTCATCGATCCCACGGACGCGTACTCCCTCTGCCACCCGGACAGTTTGACGGCCCGTAACCGCCAGAGCGATCACCCGGGCGGCTCTTCACATCGCCGATGCGCCGGATCGCGGCCGGGCCAGTGCGTCCCGGGGACCGGATTACCGCATCGGGTCCGGGTGCGGCGAGACGCGCGGAGTCGTCGCCTTGCTTGGCCGGGGCTCAGCATCGCCGAGGTAGTAGACGGCTCCGGATTCACGGCGCGGTGTGTTCACGACCACCCAGCCCACGATGTGCCCCCGCGTGTCCCGGACTTGCCAGGGATCGAGACCTGCCCCCCAGTAGACCCGCTGTTCGGAGCGTTCTCTGGGGGCGAGTCGACTGCTCATGTCATGGCAGTCATGTCCACGACGGTCGACACACTCGAACAGGACGGCTGGGGAGTCGGTGTCATTGACAAAGACGACAGAACTGAAGTTGGCAGGGTCTGTGGGATCCATGGTTGCATCGCAAGCACTCAGAAGTCCCACGACGAGTGCAGCAACCGGCCAGGCTCGGCGCGGACAAGTACCCAAGTGGAACCTCCCGTTCGGCGACGGAGCCTACAGCAGGCCAACGTTGCCCGATTCGGCACTAGGACGCGAGGTGGCGTACCGATGAATAGAGGTACTGGCCCTTCTCCAAGGGTTGGGAGCTGTTCGGTTTCGGATGTGCAGGAGTGTGCGTGAGTGTGCACGAGCATGTACTTGTTCGTGGTGTTGCAGCGCGCGCACGACGCTTGGCGGGCTCTGAATGTCAGTGCCGGCCGGTAGCGTTCTTCCTGTTGCTGATCAAGCGTTGGGGAGGGGGCAGATCGATGCGAGGTGAGTCGCTGCGTACGATCGCTGCCCCCTTCGTGGCCGTCGGCCCGTCCGGCGTGGCGATCCGCACCCGCCTCAAGGGCCTCACGCCGGACGACGAGCAGGTGTTACGCCTGGTCGGCGCGCATCTGGGGTCGCTGGCCTCGAAGGATCTCAAACGCCGGTGCGCCGACGGCCTGGAGCACTCCGCGGATACATGGGCCAGGCGCAAGCGGGCCCTGACCGACACATCGTCCTCGCGATGGGCCGGTTCGATCACCAAGGCCACCCACGATCAGTGGGCGCTGTCCCGGCGCGCCCAACTCGCGCACATCCGCAGCCTTGAGGCCGGCATCAAGACGATCGCGCACCGGTTGTCGCTGCCGGTGGGCGAGAAGGGCACGAAGCGGGCGCCGGGCGGATACCGCACCCGGCAGGAGTGGTTCCAAAAGACCCGGCGACTGCATCTGCTCAAGGACCGGCTGGAGCGGGAGCGGGCCGATCACGAGGTGGGGCGGGTGCGGGTCGTGCGGGGCGGCAAACG
>NZ_JBSFJX010000505.1:0-1688 GCF_053598275.1 Streptomyces sp. NPDC001156
GTAGTAGCGCGGGCCTTTCGCGCCGTTTCCGGCGCTCTGACGGTGCCAGGCCGTGGCGGGCAGGCGGCCGGCAAGGGTATCGGCGCGGGCGGGAGTGCGGCCGTGGTTGATCCTCACCCGTGTCGAGCAGGCGACGGCCAGGACATAGCCGATGCCGCGCGCCTTGAGGGCGGCGCGGAGCTGGCAGGACTACCGCGCCCGCCGACTACCGTCCGCTGCGGCCTCGCCGCCCGGACCGGGACGGCAGCGGCGCTGAGCAGTGGTACTGCCGGTCCTTTCTGTGGTCACCGTGTGGCGGCAAGCTCGGTGTACATCCCGGCGGCGTAGTGGCCGGGGAGCTTGCACACCAGCTCGTAGCGGCCGGGGGTCTCCGCGGGACGATCGTCCGCGGGCAGGGCCGCCGCGGCCCGCAGCAGGGCGCGCGGGCGTGGCGGCGGCCCCCTTCGTCCGACAGGGTCGCCGCGGTCACATGCTCCTGGTCCTGTGCTGTGAGCTGCACCTCGGTATACGCCGACTCCATGGCCTCCTGGCACTCGGCGTCTTCCTCGCCGATGCCGGGAACGAGGCGTCCTCCATCGGGACGTGTCCACGCCTCGATCCGGGTGGCGGTCTTCTCTGTGCCACCTCAGGATGCGACATAGGTGAATCGACTACACTTGTTACACCGGGAGCTCTTCCGAGCCGCTCGAAGACAAGGAGACAGGTGTGACGTCGAGGCTGCAGCACCAGGTGTTCGTGACGGCCCAGATCCCTCAGTCCGGACGGGGGCCGCTGCCGGACGGCAGCACCCGGATGTGGTCGCCGATCACCTCGACCCTGATCACGGGCGAGCGCGACGCGGTTCTGGTCGACCCCCCGATGACCACAAGCCAGGCCCAGGAGGTCGGCGACAAGATCGCGGTCACCGGCCGGACGCTGCGCGCGATCTACATCACGCATGGTCACGGCGATCACTGGTTCGGTGCGATCCCCCTCCTGGAGCGCTTCCCGGACGCGGTCGTCCACGCGACAGCGGGAACCAGGCGTGTCATGGCCGCGCACAACGAGCCCGGGTTCCGCGCCGAGTTCTGGGACCGGATCTTTCCCGGGCAGATCCCGGCCGGGCATCTCGATGTGCATCTCGTGGACAGCGGCGAGGGGTTCGAGCTCGAGGGCGCCGCTTTGATTCCCGTCGAGGTCGGGCACACCGATACCGACGAGACGACGATGCTGCACGTGCCGGATCTCGGCCTACTCGTCGCCGGGGACGCGGTGTACAACGGCGTTCACCTATATCTGACGGAATCCGGCGGCGTCGCTGGCATCGACCAGTGGCTGGCGGCGCTCGACGTCGCCGACGAGCTTGCTCCCGCCACGGTCGTCGCGGGCCACAAGGACCCGGACGCGGCGGATCTGCCGTCCCACATCGGCGAGACCCGGCGGTACCTCACCGATGCGCGAGAGCTCCTCGAACGGAGCAAGGACGCCCAGGGGTTCTACGACGGCATGCTCGCTCTCCACCCCGGCCGGATCAATCCCGGAGCACTGTGGGGCGCTGCGATCACGCTCTTCCCGGAGGGCTGACGCCCGGCCCCGCGGGGTGCGGCCCCTGAGCCCTCGCCGAGACGCTCGACGAGATCGGCGTCCGGGTGCACCCGAAGACGATCGTCGGGGACGCGAAGGCCAAGGTCGTCTCCAACATCGACCAC
>NZ_JBSFJX010000506.1:0-1687 GCF_053598275.1 Streptomyces sp. NPDC001156
TCCACCGAAGTCACCCGCCCGTCACCAGCATGAGTACCCCGGAGCCGACGCACACCAGCCCCGCGACCTGCTACTTCACGATGCACACCACTCATAGTTGAACTGGATGGGTGGCTTGGCGTCGGGAGGGGCAGGATGCACGGCGTTGTCGCTTTGACGAACCCGGATCGACTCTGGTCGGCCGGCGAAGTCCTTTCGCGTCCGGGGCCCGTCCCTCGCGCGTCTGGGGTGTATGGCTGGCACTTCGATGAAGCGCCCTTTCCCAGGCCTGCCAGTCGGTCGACTTTTGTACGTGGGCATCGCTGCGCGGCACATGACGACCCGGAGCAGCACCCAGAACCTCCACAAGCGGGTGCGGCATCACTTCCGTAGCAATGCCTACAGCT
Organism: Streptomyces sp. NPDC001156; assembly: GCF_053598275.1. NCBI lineage: Bacteria > Bacillati > Actinomycetota > Actinomycetes > Kitasatosporales > Streptomycetaceae > Streptomyces > Streptomyces sp. NPDC001156. The sequence continues at coordinate 387 of NZ_JBSFJX010000506.1, forward strand.
CCACGTTGCGGTTGAGCCTGGTCGCGCGCGGCTGGCTGGCCGAATCTGCGCCGGGCCGCCTCACGCTCGCCCGCGGCGTCAGCGGGCCAGGCGGCGGTCATGAGCCCGATCATCGACCAGTAGACGTACCCGAAGATCCCCTTGGCTTGGAAAGAGAGCCGGCTGTCGCGGAACAGGCCGTTGGCGATCTGAGTGAACCGCTCGGCCGCCATCGCGCCGCGGCGGACGCCTGCCCCGAAGCAGCTCAGTGCCGTGCCCCCGAATCGAGCCACGCGCGATGGCCAGGGCAGCGCACCGAGCCCGCCGAGGTGGGGCGGTCGGCGACGGCCCTGGATGCGTGGGCGTGCGTGTGTTCCATGTCGTCGGCTCACCCGCCGACCCGCACTGCGCAGGCGTCTGTCGCGGCCCGGCCGGCTTGTGTCTGCGCATCGGTGTCCGGGGCCTGTGACCGAGCAGCCCCTGATCGCACGACGGTCGCCGCTCAGGGGGATCGTGCCCCGGGTGCGAGGGCCTGTCGCCAGTGCGCGACTAACCCATGGTCGGGGTCATGGTTGGGCCGACGATGACCCCAACCATGGACTGGTTCGTCGTCGTCGGTGTTCGGGTCGGGGTCGACGGGTTTTCTCAAGGTCAGCAACATCCCTTCTGATCTGGGAGTTTGACCATGTCCCCTGGCAAGCAAGCCTCACACAGTGAGGCCGCTGCTGCGATGACGGCCGGCGCCCGACTGGAGGCCATGCGCCGCCGTGTACGCCTCTCACGCGTGGCGGTCTGGACCGTCATCGCGGCCGGCCCCATCGCCGTCGCCTCTACCCCGACCACGGTCGCGGCGGCCCCCGCGGCCGTCCTGGACCAGGCTCCCACGCCGCCACGCCGCCCGCTGGGCTCTGCAGCCGGAGCCTTTGCTCCCGCCGCACACCGCACCACCCGCGATGCGACTGACCGCACTGGTGCTCGCCGCACACACCTCCACCCCAGGGCCACCACCAAACCGCAGAACGACTCGACCGGCTGACAACCAGCCGCATCCTGACCGCCTTGCACCACCACCGGGACACCGACGAAGTCCTATGGCAACTCCCCCACGAATGCACTCCAACCCGCTCTGCAGTACACCCCAGACTGCACCACACGCGCCGACCCTGAAGCTCAGCTCGAGCAAAAGACATCACTCCAGAGAAACAACACACTTCCCCCACACGTACTATCTGACCTTCCCCTCGTAGCGTGGAGGTGTGACTGAAGGGGAAGTTGAGGGTCATGGGTGGGAAGCGACGGTCGTACGACGCGCCGTTTCGTGA
>NZ_JBSFJX010000507.1:0-1662 GCF_053598275.1 Streptomyces sp. NPDC001156
CGACATCCAGCCCCACCCTCGATCGGCGAACAGGACGATCATGGCAGCCCGGCACACTCGACATCACCAGTTCACGGATTTCCCAACGGAGTCCTGAAGGCCGGGGGAGGATTCAAGTTCTCGGCCCGCACGTCACCGGGCAGCACCACCCGGAACTCGAAGCGTCCGGTGCGCCAGGTCCGGTGCCGCATGACGCCTTTGCGCTCGCGCTCCTTGATCTCCCCGGAGATCGCCAGTTCCCGGTCGTTGATCTCTCCGTCGATGTCCTCGCTCCTGACACCGGGCAGGTCGAGTTCGATCGCATACGCGTCGTCCGTCTCGGAGATGTCGGCCGGCGGGATCCAGGGCATCTCTGCCGGCGTGGCGCCGGGCCCCACGGTCGACTCCAGCAGCCGTCCGGTTGAACAGATCGTCAAACTCGGCGAGAGGGTTGCGTGTCCATGCGGTGACCCAGGGCTCCGCCAGGGCGCCGACTCGCTGTCGGCGTGCGGGTAGCGTCATCAGAACTCACCTCCACGAGTTACAATCTCCGGCATTTTGGATGTATCGGTGTACCCGGCGGGAGGTTGCTCACACACCTCCGGCCGGGAAGTCAGGCGGCGGCGAATGTGTTCGATTCGCTGTCCATGGGGCGTTCCGGTGTCTGCATGCCGTGCGGGGCGGATCAGGACTGGGCGAGTTCGTCCTGGACCGACGGCTTGGGGACGTCACGCAGGTGCTGCGATTGGCCGGGGCGGCCGCCGTGCCGGGCCTGCTCCGCGCGCTGCGCCGCGCTCAGGTCCAGGTCGGATGCCGGGCCGACGCGCACCGACCTGGCCACCTCATCCCGGTTGCCGTACTCGTCCGGGGGAATGGCGCGAAGCGCCTTGACCACTTCCTCGGGCGCTCCGGCATTCTCGGCGGCCTGGACCAGTTCCTCTTTGCCCGCAGGGAAGTCGACGTCCTGCAGCGCGTCCAGCACGTCCCGTACGCTGGTGGAAGACATATCTCCTCCTCAGTTTTTGTCCCGGGGCACTTCGTACTCGTGCCCTACCTGTGGCATTCCCGGCAAAACCGGCTGCTGGCGATGTCGAAGCACTCCGGGGAATCCTGTGCCCGACGCCCGAATCCAGGGGAGATCACATGCCCGGCAATATCGAACGTGCCGCCCTGCGCGCCGCGGCTCAGGCCGCCGAGCAGATCCTGGCAAACGCCGCCGAGCGGGCCGAGCAGGCCGCGCAGGACCCGTACGCCCAGCGCGTCGCCGAGGTCGGGATGCTCACCGGTGCGTTGAGGGTCCTGCTGGACGCGGTGCGCCCCTTTACCGAGGAAGGTGAAGAGGGCGGGCAGTGACCGGCGCTTTCGGCACCGGCCGCGAGGTCCGCGTCGGCATTTCGATCGCCGTTTGGGGCAGTGCATGCACGGTACCTGTGATGTGATGGGTTGCAGGATTGGAGGCGCCATGGACAGCGACGAGTTCGTCCGGCTCGTCAGCCGGCGGGCCCACGTGCCCGAGGAGCAGGCTAGGGAGCTGACCCGGGCCACGATGCTGACGCTGGCCGAGCGGATCACCGGCGGCGAGGCCAGGCACTTAGCCTTGATCCACCGACGTGGCCTGAAGTGGATCTTCTGACGGGTTTTTGAGCGGGTTTCGGGTTGGTGTCTGTGCCTGGGCAGGTGGTA
>NZ_JBSFJX010000508.1:0-1661 GCF_053598275.1 Streptomyces sp. NPDC001156
CCTGGATCCACCGCGTGAACTCTGATCCTCGGTGTCTGGCGGGTTCAGGGTGAATTTCGGGATGCGGGCAGCACGGGGCCCCGGCTGGCCGTCCGGTGCGGGGTCTCCGAGGTCTTTCGGGTCGTGGGCGGGTGGGGCGGGGCTCGTTGGTCAAGTGAGCATGCGCTGTCCGGTGGCGGTCCACAGGTCGGCGAAGTCGTCGGCCCAGCGCCAGCGTTCGGGCAGGTGAAGTACCACCCGCCGTCCCGGGCGGGCGATCCGGGCGGGGACGTTGATCAGATGGCGACGGATGGTGCCGGTCCGCGCCCGCGCGTGGAAGGCGGAGGCGAGATGGCCGGCGGCGCGGGAGAGGTTGTAGGCCGCGGCGGCCAGGGTGAGCCAGGCGGCATTCGCGGTGAACTGCCCCGACGGCAGGTGGCCGAGCGCTGAGTCCTCCAGATCGGCGAAGACCTGCTCCACACAGGCGTGTTCACGGTGCATCGGTTCGGCCTGGGCGAGTTCGAAGCGGCTGTCGGTGAAGATGACGTGATGGCGCCAGACGGCGAACAGCTCGCTCTGCCCCTCGGGCACCGTCTTGGGGTTGAGCCGCTTCACGCGGCGGACGATGAGCCGGGCGGTGGTGTGGAACGCCTTCTTCTTGGAAGTGAACGCGGTGAACTCGATCTCGGCGATCTCGGCGTCGGAGACCCAGCGCTCCTCTGCCGGGTCCCAGATCGCGTTGGTGTACTTGATCGGCCTCCAGGCGTCCTCGGCGATCGCCTCGATCGCGACGCGGATGGACTTCTTCACCGCGACCGCCAGGGAGAACCGCGCCCCGGCCGCCCGGCAGACGGCCGCGACCTTGTGGGAGAAGTACGCCGAGTCGGCCCGGACGACGATCTGCGCGGTGATACCCATCGCCCGCACCGTCGCGAGGGCCTCGCGCAGCAGCGACGCGGCCCCCTTGCCGGAGTTCGCCGAGCCCTTGCGCAGCCGGGTGGCCACGATCACTGGGGCGCAGTGGGCGGTCTTGACCGTGACGATCTGGAAGTGCAGGCCGCGGACCTTCGTATAGCCGAACGAGGCGCCCTGCTTGGCCGGCCCGTAGACCTGCTTGACCTTGGAGTCGATGTCCACGAACACCACCTCGTCCCCGAGGGGCACGAACCCGGTGTGCGCGGCCAGCCGGCACACGAAGGCCCGGGTCGCGGACTCCAGTTGCCGTACATGCCCCCAGGTGAACGCGCGCAGGAAGGTGCCGAGCGTGGACGGCGCCCGTACCCCGCCGAACAGTCTCGGCAGGCCGCCGTGCCGCAGCACGTCCAGATCGTCGATCGAGTCCGCCCCGGCCACCATGCCGGCCACGATCGACAGGACCTTGGCATCCGGCGCCGTGCCGGCGCCGTTCTTCGCGCCGGCCAGCCTGACCTTCTCCGCCACCAAGGCGGGCAGGCCGCACCGCTCCGCCAGCCGGACCGCCGGGGCCAGCCCGGCATGGGCGATCAGATTGCCGTCGTCGAACGCGGCGAACAGCGCCGCCGGGGTATGCGAGGATTTCACTTGAGAGGTGCCGTGCCGATCATGCGTGGTGGAAGCGTGAGAACTCCCATCATCGCAGGTCAGCAGGCACCTCTCCTCGTTCCGCCATCCACAGACCCGCCGTCACGCGGTGGATCGAGGTT
>NZ_JBSFJX010000509.1:0-1648 GCF_053598275.1 Streptomyces sp. NPDC001156
CACCGAAGTCACCCGCCCGTCACCAGCATGAGTACCCCGGAGCCGACGCACACCAGCCCCGCGACCTGCTACTTCACGATGCACACCACTCAGTGACGCAATGGTCGCCGACGCCCCCACCTTCGACCAGGTGCTGCCCGAGCTGCTGCGCGTCACCGATGGGCGCACGGTGCCGGCGTACAACGAGGAACCTTCGACCGCACCATCATCACCTCGGCTGCCGACCTGGGCCGGAGCGTGGAAGCCTCCTTCGACGCCGACGAGGCCCCGCTGCCGCACCTGCCCACCGAGGACGAACCCGCCGCCTGAGACGACGGTGTGGGCCTCACACCCGCCGGCGGATTGCAGCGTCTCACGGCGCAACCGAGCCTTCGACGGAGCCATTGATCGTGCGGGACAAGAGCCCGCGCTGGCGTGCGGCGTCGGTAAGCAGCCCATGCAGACACCGTCGCCCATAGTGCAACCGGGATTTCGCGGTGCTGGGTGGGATGCTCAGGATCTCCGCGATCTCCACGTGGGAGAAGTCTTCAACGAAGGCCAGGTACACAACGACGGCGAGCTTCCGCGGGAGTCGCTGCAGCGCGACTTTCACCGCATGCTCCGACAGCCGGCCCACAGCCTGCGCCTCGGCGGTCTGGGGAACATGCAACGTCGGGCGTTCCGTGTCCGGCAACCGGCCGATGGAGCGTCGCATCGGAGAACTCGAGCGAACCGGGCGCTGTCGCTCGCCACGGGCATCGAGCACGGTGTCGGCCAGGACCCGAAACAGCCACAACCTGGGATCTGTCTGCCAGGCCAACGACCCGAAGGCGTCGAAAGCCCTGAGATAGGTCTCCTGAAGCAGGGCCTCTGCGTCGCGGCGATCGCGGGTCATCTGTACCGCGGCCGCGTACAACCGGTCGATGAACGGCATGGTCACATGGTGGAAGAGCGCGACGAGCTCGGCTGGATCCGCCGCAACGGTGGGAGGGCCGTTCAAAGTACCGGCGTTCGGCGGAGCGGCCATCTCGTAGTCCGTGCTATCAGCGACAGGGATGCGACGATCCTGATGCGGCAAGGCATCTCGTGGTATGCGACGACTGCTCACGCGCGTCTCCTTCTCGTGCAGTGTCGGGAGGGAAGTCAGGCCCGGAACGGTGCTCGGTCGTTCTCGGTGAGGACGCGGCGTACTGCGGCACGCCGCGTCCTGGGCGCTGGACAGGTCGCAGGTGATGTCGCCGGCGCGGTCCAGAACCCTCCCGACATGGCCGCTCTCCGCCAGAGAGCCGACGATGGCTCCACCGATGGCCCCTTCCGCCTGTGACGACGGCGACCCGGAAAACCCCTGTGAGCGGTGCGTGTGCGCTGAAGTAACGGTTCCTCTGTTCTCTTACAAAAGCTGTCACTTGCGCGCCAATGGGACGCGTAAATGTGACAATAGTTAGCCACCCCTGGCGCCGACAGACAGTGAGAGTTCTCGATACGGTTCTGCAGAACCGTCGACCACCAGCGACAGGCTTTTAGGGTCGGATGCCGAAGGGTCCGAGCTCGCCGAAGTCGAGGCGCAATGAATCGAGCATGGCGGCGGCGTTGTCGACGGTGAGGACGTCTGCGGCGGCGAGGACGCCTGTGTACTTGGCGGCGACGGGTGCGGCGGCTGCCTCGGCGA
>NZ_JBSFJX010000510.1:0-1630 GCF_053598275.1 Streptomyces sp. NPDC001156
GGCGGGGCTGATGGCCGGTGCCCACCAGCGGGTCCGCTTCAGCTGCCTGCGCGACAACGGGCAGTACGGAATGAACGCGTACAAGAGCGGCGGCGTTGTCCGCGACCTGGTGGTCGAGGACAACGAGATCGTGGGCAACAACACCGACGACTGGGAACGGCGGCAGCAGGGCTGCGGCTGCACAGGCGGCATCAAGTTCTGGGCCGTCAACGGCGCCGACGTACGCGGCAACTGGGTGCACGACAACCGCGGAGCAGGGCTGTGGGCGGACACCGACAACAACGACTTCCTGATCGAGAACAACGTGCTCGAGGCCAACGACGGTGCCGCACTGATCTACGAGACCAGCTACAACGCGGTCATCCGCAACAACACGATCCGGCGGAACAACTGGGTCGAGGGCCGCAGGTACGCCGACCGCGGCGACAACTTCCCGTACGCGACGATCTACCTGTCCGAGTCCGGCGGCGAACCGCGGATCCCAGCCCGCACCGACAAGATCGAGATCTACCGGAACGTGCTGGAGAACAACTGGTCCGGGATCACCCTGTGGGAGAACGCCGACCGGTTCTGCAACAGCCCGGCCAACACCTCGTCCGGTGACTGCACGCTGCTGGTGAAGGACACCGACCGCTGCGCCAGGCCGGCGATCGACAAGGCACCGCTCTACGCCGACTGCCGGTGGAAGACCCAGCGCGTGGACATCCACGACAACCGCTTCGTGCTCGACGAGTCGGTGGTCAGGTGCACGGAGACGTGCGACCGCATGGCGGTGCTGTCCAACTACGGGACCTATCCGGACTGGTCGCCGTACAAGGGCGAGAAGGTGGCCGAGGCGATCACCCACAAGCAGGACAACCGATGGCACCACAACGTCTACCTCGGGCCGTGGGAGTTCGTCGCCTACGACCCGAGCCGGGTGCTCGACTTCGACGAGTGGCAGGGCATGGACTACCGGCAGGACGCGGGCAGCACTCTCGACCCAGGGACCGGTGGTTGAGATGGACGCGCAGATGAACACGGAGCCGGACACGCGGTCCGGCGCCGAACCGGGCTCCGCCGGCACCCCGAAGCTCGTCGGAATCGTCTGGGGGCTGCTGATCCTCAACACGCTCGGCTCCGCCGGGGCGAAGACCATCATCCCGCTGCCGCGCTCCCTCATCCAGATGGTCACCATGGGCGCGCTGGTCGCCGCGTTCACGCTCGCGCTCGTGGTCAATCTCCGGCTGCGCATCCGGCCCAGCGCCTACCTGCTCCTGCTCACCCTGCTGCTGGTGACGAGCGTCATCTCCAGCGCCAACCTGGAGTCCGGGTTCGGCGCGCTGTTCCGCTGCTTCCGGCTGACGCTCTTCATCGGCACCCTGTGGCTGCTCAGCCGCTGGTGGGACGGCAGCCTGACGTTCGTCCGGTACCACATCCGGGCGTACTTCGCCGTGCTCGGCTCGGTGGCCGCCGGCCTCGTCGTCTCACCCGGCGCGGCCCTGCCCGACCTCTACGGCGGACGCCTGGTCGGCGCGCTGTGGCCGCTCACCCCCCCGCAGATCGGGCAGTACGCGGCGGTGATCATCGGGCTCACCGTGCTGCTCCTTCTGGGCGGCCGGACCGACAAGACCAGCGCCGCGGTGGTCAT
>NZ_JBSFJX010000511.1:0-1613 GCF_053598275.1 Streptomyces sp. NPDC001156
AGAAGCCGTTATCAAAGCGATCTTGCGGTGTGAGGGTCGGACGGGGGTTCGGGCCTGCTCCCGTTCGGTTGATCGCCAGCCGGCCGGCGCATGAGGGAGGGGCCTCCTGCACAGCTCGGAGATGTCGAGTCCACGAGCACCAGGAGGCCCCAGGTGTCACAGTTTTCCGCGGCAGCGGCACCGACGTCCAACTCCGGCGTGTCGCCCTGTGATTGCCTCGCGCACCGGTTCGGCAACGCCGCCGACCACGGCGACCGTGAGCGCCGCTACCCCAGCGACCTGACCGACGCGGAGTGGGCCGCTGTCCGCGACGCGCTGCCGATGCCGCGCTGGCTGGAGGGTAGGGGCGGCCGGCCGGAGTCCTACTGCCACCGCACCATGCTCGATGCCGTGTTCTACCTGGTCGACGGCGGCATCAAGTGGCGCGCGATGCCCTGCGACTTCCCCGCCTGGCCGGCCGTCTACCGCTTCTTTCGCCGCTACCTGGCCCAGGGCCTGCTGAGCGAGCTGCACGACCGGCTGCGCCGCAGGGTGCGCGTGCAGGAGGGCCGCGACCCGGAGCCCAGCGCGGGAATCATCGACTCCCAGTCGGTCAAGGCCGACGCCGTCGTGGGCGCCGACTCACGCGGCTTCGACGGCGGCAAGAAGATCAACGGGCGCAAGCGCCACCTGGTGGTCGACTGCCTCGGACTGCTACTAGCTGTGATGGTCACCGCCGCCTCGGTCACCGACCGCGACGCCGCGAACGCGCTGCTGCCGCGAACGCGGGCCCGGTACTTCCGCCTGAAGTTGATCTGGGCCGACGGCAGCTACAGCGGCTCCCTGGTGGAGTGGGCCGCGGCCGCACTGAAGCTGGTCCTGGAGGTGGTCAAGCGCGCCGAGAACACGGTGGGGTTCACGGTACTGCCGCGCCGCTGGGTGATCGAGCGCACCAACGGGTGGCTGCTGCGCACCCGCCGCCTGGCCCGCGACTACGAGCGCACCACCGAGGTCGCCGAGGCGATGGTCTACTGGTCGATGACTGCGCTCATGACCCGCCGCCTGGCCGGGCGGCGGCGCTGAACCGGCCGTCCGCCTCCTTGACCAGCCAGCCGCGCTCGGCCATCCGCCGCGCCTTGGCCCGCACCCGCTCCACCCCGGCCGCAGAGGTCTCCCACTCCAACCGGCCAGCGATCTGACGGCAGTTCAACGGCCCCGCCCCCTCCCGCGCTACCGCCTCGAGCGCACCAATGATCCGCTGGTAGTCCGCAGCAAGCACCGTCGGCCCAAGCCCCGGCCGCCACTCGGGCACGATCGTGCCCGGCGCCGCACCGGCGGTCCGCACCCCGCCGTCCGGCGGCGGATCATCCTCCGCGCGCGCCTCGGCCAGCGCCGCCGCGAACTCCTCCTTCGCGATCACCGCCCGCTCGCAGGCCCGCTCGGCCTCGGCGAGCGCCGCCGCAGCTCGCTCCGCCTCCTCGCGGCACTCCTCAAGGCGCTGACGCGCACTCAACTCCCGGTCCTCCAGCAGCCCCATAGGCGACGGCATCCGGCCCTCCAACGATGCGGCGACACGACGCCGACATCCCTGCCACCCACCCGCCGACACCAAGCCCGACCAGCGGAAATCAAGC
>NZ_JBSFJX010000512.1:0-1602 GCF_053598275.1 Streptomyces sp. NPDC001156
CCTTGCCTCAGCAACAAGTTGATCTATCAGGACGTCCCGTTGCGTCATTCACCAGGGCTTGACCTGCACCTCAACACTCAAACGCAACGGTGTTGGCTACCAACTCGCTGGCTGATCAAGCGGAATTCCGCACCAGAGTCGCCCTCGTCCTCAAAGCCGACGCCATCGTGGTCGAGTCGAACTACGGCGGGGACATGGCCCGCCAGGTCCTCTCCCAGGCGTGGGAGCAGCTGCGCCGCGAGGGCTCCACCAACGGACAGCTCATGCCCCGCGTCCTTGAAGTCACCGCCAAGGTGGGAAAGCGCCTGCGGGCCGAACCGATCGCCCAGCTGTACGAGCAGGGTCTCGTCCACCACGTCGGCGCTCACGTCGCGCTGAAGGATCAGATGGTCACCTGGGTCGTCGGCATGGACTCACCCGATCGCATGGACGCCGCCGTGCACGGACTGACCGAACTCGCCGACCCAGACCAGCTTGCCGCCGTCGCCGGACACATCCACGACGACCGCCTCGGCGGACGCCGATAACCCCCCGGAAACGGCCCCATAAAGGCCAACGGTCCGCCAGCGCCCCGGCTGCTACCTCACCGCCCATGACGACCAGGGGGAAGTAACCGCCGCTGTCCTCGTGTACGCGACCCCTGTAGCGAGCGCCGTTGCCGTTTCTGTGTCGGTCGGGTTGATCTTCGTTCTCCGTGGCGCACACGCGTAGCAACAGCAGAGGCTGTCCGACGTCTCGTCCAACATCCTCTGCGCCGCGCTCACTTCGGCAGCAGGCGCGGACTGACGTCCGCATATCCGGGCGCCGACAAGCGGGGCGATGTACGGAGGCGACGCGTGTCGCTCTTAGGCCATGTCGCACTTGTGACATCTGTGACCAGTGACATGCCCGGCTGCACCAACGAATGCTTTCGGCGAAGTTGTGGTGTTCAGCTGTACGAAAGGTTTTTCCCCTGATGGCAAGAATCCGCCGAATGGCGGCGATATCGACAGGATTGCTGGTGGTGGCTGGTGTCACACCGGCCATCGCCACAGCACGGCCAGCCACCGGCCTCGTCAGTCGCCCCGTGGCCGTGCCAGGGGCCCGCTCCGCGACCGTACGGCTGGTGACGGGTGACCGGGTGACCGTGACGACGCTGCCCGGCGGACGGCGTACCGCGTCGGTGCAGCCGGGCCCCGGACGCGAGCACGTGCCCTTCGACACGTTCGAGGGCGACGACAAGTCGCTGACCGTGATGCCGTTCGACGCTCAAGGGCTGGTGTCCGCCGGGACGTTGGACCGCCGGCTCTTCAACGTGACCGGCCTGATATCCCAGGGCTACGACGAGGCTCACACCTCGGCGCTGCCGCTGATCGTCTCCTCGCAGCCGACCCCGTCGAGGGTCGGGGCCAGGGTCAGCGCACAGGCGTCGAAGGCCGCTGCGTCCCTTGCCGACCGGCTGGTGGCGCTCGAGCCGACGCACTCCCGCACCCTGGCGAGCATCGACGCGCGGTCCGTGCGGGTGTCCGACAAGGACCTGGGGACGTTCTGGAAGACGCTGAACCCCGGTGAGAAATCGGCCGCCGCCCGGGCCGCGGTCACCCCGCGGATCTCGCTGGACGG
>NZ_JBSFJX010000513.1:0-1593 GCF_053598275.1 Streptomyces sp. NPDC001156
TCCGGCTCGACGTCGGGGTCCTCAAGGAGGTCCTCAAGACCAGGATGCCCGCAGGCCTTGTGACAGGGCTCGTCTACGACGTCGAGACCGGACTGGTCGAGGTCGTCGCCCCGACCGCGAGGGTCGGGGAGGAATAGGCACCGGCTTCGCTCACCTCGCTTGACGCACAACATACGAGCATATGCTCTTATGTTGTGCGTGACCGCAGGCCACGATCACTTTGAGTGGTCGGCCGCGCCACGCCGACCTCCTGAACGGCGCCAACGGCCGACCTGCCCCGGCCGGCAGCCCGGGGCAGCGCCGACGCCGCGCCCTCCTGTCCGTAACCCCACAAGGTGAAAGAAGAGACAAAATGACCACCATTCTGATCACCACCGCCAACGGTGCCACCGGCCGGCCGATGGTCGACTACCTGCTCAAGGACGGCTTCAACGTCCGCGCCCTGGTCCGCAAGGACGATGCACGGGCACAGGAGCTGCGCGAGGCGGGCGCCGAGGTCGTCTTCGGTGACCTCCTCAACCTCCGTGACGTGCGAGCGGCCCTGGAGGGGGTCCAGCGCGCCTACTTCAACTACCCGGTAGCGGAGGGCCTGGTGGAGGCGGCCGTCATGTTCGCGCAGGCAGCGAAGGAGCAGAAGCTCAAGCTCATCGTGAACATGTCGCATTTTCAGTCGCGTCCCATCGCGCGCAGCAAGACCACCCAGAACCACTGGCTGGCCGAGCAGGTCTTCGACTGGTCCGGTGTCCCGACCACCCACCTGCGGCCCACGGTCTTCGCGCAGTGGCTGCTCTACATCTCCGGGTTCATCCGCCGTGGCCGCTACGCGATGCCCTTCAACGGGGACAGCCGCGTCGCTCCGATCGCCGGCCGTGACGTCGCACTGACCGCCGCCAAGATCTTCGCCTCGCCCGAGAAGCACGCCGGCCAGACCTACAGGCTCACCGGCCCGGTGGAGTACAGCCACCAGGAGCTCGCGGCCGAGGTGAGCCGGGTGCTGGGCAAGGACCTTCCCTTCGAGCAGATCACCGTGAGCACGTTCCTTGAGTCGATCGGTCTTCTGAACGACACCGCCAAGCTCAAGCACTTCGAGGCGATCATCATCGACCAGCAGGAAGGGCTGCTGGCAGGTGTCAGCGACGCGGCCCCGAGCATCACCGGCCAGCCGCTGGTGACGGTCGAGGAGTTCATCAACGAGAACCGCTCCGCTTTCGGGCTCAGCCCCGCCAAGTCAGCAAGCTGACCTCCCCCGACGGGCCCGGCCGGAGTACGCAGCTGCCCCTGATTCCCGAACGCATCGATGAGCAGCGCAGCATCACCGTGGACCAGGCGTCCTCGAAAGCAGGGACAGAGCGCGGTTGGCCGCCTCGGTGCGCAGCCCGTCCGGCCTGTGTCCCGGCTGCGTGCGCCCGGACCCTTTCCTGGGTGCGGTCGTGCAGTCGCCAGTGAAGCCAGACGCCGCCCGCGGCATCATCGAACTCGTCCAGCTCGATCTCAACACCACACCGTTCCTAGTCAGTGAGCAGGAGTGAGTCTTGTACCCAATCCTGGTCAACTGGCGCATCCCGAACGGTGGTGGATGCACTGGTCTCCCGC
>NZ_JBSFJX010000515.1:0-1588 GCF_053598275.1 Streptomyces sp. NPDC001156
CCCTCTCTGTCAAAGTAGACCGAGTCAGGCATACTGGACGATTCATTGAGTCGAGGGCGGAGAAGGAGTAGTGCCCAGGTGGCCAGCACCAACGACCACGGGACCCCTGATCCGCAGGTAGAAGCCCGTTCCACCGGCCCGCGCCGGTACACAGCGGAGTACAAGGCGAGGATCCTCGCGGAGTACGAGACGCTGGACAAGAAGGGCAAGGGCGCTCTGCTGCGGCGAGAAGGCCTGTACTCGTCGCTGATCACGACGTGGCGGCAGCAGCGGGACAAGGGCGCCCTGGACGCGCTCGCCGCCCCGGCCGGACGGCCGAAGGCGGACCCGAGGGATAAGGAGATCGAGAAGCTCAAGGCGGAGAAGGCCCGGCTGGAGGCCGATCTGGCCAAGGCCCGCACCGTCATCGAGGTCCAGGGAAAACTCTCCGCGCTGCTCGACCAGTTCGCCACGGACAGCGCCGCGACCCGGAACGGCGAGAAGAACCAGTGACCGAAGCCCAGCTCGCGGCGGTGGTGTTCGACACCGCCCGCGACCAGGCCCTCGAAGAGCTCACTGCGGTGGTCGGACGGGTCCAGGCGTGCGCGGCGCTCGGCGCGAGCCGGGCCACCTACTACCGCCACCACCGCCAAAGCCCCGCGCCCGAGCGGCCACGGCGGGAACGGCGGCGGCATCCCCGGGCACTCTCGCCTGAGGAGGAGATACGGGTCCTGAACGTGCTGCACTCCCCGGAGTTCGCCGACATGGCCCCCGCCGAGATCTACGCCGTCCTCCTCGACCGTGGCGTCTACCTGTGTTCGGAATCGACGATGTACCGGCTCCTGCGCCTGCGCGGCGAGGTCCGTGAACGCCGCCGCCAGGCTGTCCACCCGCCCCGGACAGTCCCCGAGTTGGTCGCCGAGGCCCCCAACCGCGTCTGGTCGTGGGACATCACGAAGCTGAAGGGGCCGGTGAACGGCGTCTACTACTGCCTCTACACAATCATCGACATCTTCAGCCGCTACACCGTCGGCTGGATGATCGCCGCCCACGAGAACAAGGACCTCGCGGAGCGTTTCCTATCCGAGACGATCGCCAAGTACGGGATCGGACCGGGCCAGTTGACGATCCACTCGGACCGCGGGTCCCCGATGGTCGCGCAGAACGTCGCCCAGATGATGGCGAACCTCGGCGTCACCAAGTCGCACTCCCGCCCGAAGACGTCGAACGACAACCCCTACAGCGAGAGCCAGTACAAGACCCTGAAATACCGGCACGACTTCCCCGAACGGTTCGGCTCCCTGGAGGACGCCCGCACGTGGTGCGAGCGGTTCTTCACCTGGTACAACACGGAGCACCGGCACTCCGGGATCGGCCTGCACACCCCCTACGACATGCACTTCGGCCTCGCGGAACAGCTTCGCGAGATGCGGGCCGACGTCCTGGAGGCGGTCTACGCGAAGCACCCCGAACGCTTCGTCCGCAAGCGTCCCGAGCCGCCGAAGCTCCCCGAGGCGGCCTGGATCAACAAGCCGGCACCAGCCGGCCCACTGATCCCGACACAACGTTAAAACGATCTACCTGCCTTGATCACTTTGACAGGTTCCGC
>NZ_JBSFJX010000516.1:0-1587 GCF_053598275.1 Streptomyces sp. NPDC001156
GAACTGCGCGCCCGCGCGCTCAGCGACGCGATCGCCACCGAAGCCGGCGCTCTACCCGGCGTCCAGCAGGCGAATGTCCGCATCACAGGCCGACTCGCCCACCCTCGCGCCCACATCACCCTCACCCTCACCCCTCAGGGGACACCTGACGCTGCCCTCAAAACCCTCTGCGAAGGCCCGCTGCGGACCGCCCGCCAGTCCACCGGCTCGCCCCCCATGCCCACCGAGGCCCGCCTACGCGTCGCTCGCCACAAACCCCGCCGTGCGGAATAGGCCTGAGGAAACCAAGTGGAGCTGGACATGGCTCTTCCAGGGCTTTCGCAGCTCACACTGAAATAGTTACTACTTCCCAGAGGAGGCACCATGATCATCCTGGGAGTCATACTGCTGGTCGTCGGCCTCGTCACCGGCATAGCCATTCTGTGGGCCATCGGGATCATCCTGGCAGTCATCGGAGTAATCTTGTGGCTCCTCGGCGCGATGGGACACGCCGTTGCGGGACGACGCCACTACTGGTGACCAGTCAAAAGCGTGTCACCCAGGGGCCTGCGAGGGCGGATCTGGGCGAGAAAGATCAACTGTCTGCCGGGGACGGTCATCGACTCCCTGCGGAGATCAACTTTCCGTCAGCAGGGAACTTCTGGGTTCTTCGGCACCACGGCAAGGAGTGACCCATGGGACTGCTCACAGAGGCCCTGCTGCTGCCGTTCGCACCGTCGCGCGGCAGCCTCTGGGTGATCAGACAGGTGATGGCCGAGGCCGAGCGACTGTACTACGACCCGGCGACCGTCCGGGCCGAACTCGCCCTCCTCGAGCGTCGGCTTGAAGAAGGCGAGATCGCCGAGGAGGAGTTCGACCGTGAGGAGGACGCACTCCTCGACCGACTGCAGATCGGTATGGGCCATACAACGGAAACGGCCGACGGGACGACATGATGAACCGAGTGGCACTGGGCCTCGCCGTAGGGGCCGGGTACGTCCTCGGACGTACCAAGAAGACGAAGCTCGCCCTCGCACTGGGCTCGCTGGTCGCCGGAAAGCGGATGCAGCTGAGCCCGAAGGCGCTCGCGGAACTGGTCAACCAGCAGCTGCGGAACAACCCGCAGTTCAAGGAGATCGGCGACCAGCTGCGCCAGGACCTGCGCGGAGTGGGCAAGGCCGCCTCCGGCGCGGTGGTCGAGCGGCAGATCGAGGGCCTCGCCGAGCGGCTGCACGGCCGCACCGACCAGGTGCGTGAGCAGCTCTCCGGCGTTGTACCGGAGACCTCCGACCTGTCCGGCCTCCACGAAGAAGAGGAAGCGGAAGAGGAGGAGGAAAAGGGGGGCGCCGAGTCGGCGGAGGCCCGGGGCAGTGGGGAGCCTTCCGAAGACGAGGAGGCCCCGCCGCGCGAGGCGGCGAAGAAGGCTCCGGCCAAGAAGAGGCCCGCCACGCAGTCCGCGGGCACAAAGGCCGCAGCCAAGAACACCGCGACATCCGCCAGGAAGGCCCCCACGAAGAAGGCTCCCGCGAGGAAGGCCCCCGCCGCGAAGGGCGGCGCGCGTCGCGCCACCAGCGGGTCGGCCGGTGAAAGGAGGCGGTGACGATGGCA
>NZ_JBSFJX010000517.1:0-1576 GCF_053598275.1 Streptomyces sp. NPDC001156
CGCGGCGCCAGGAGTCCCACTGGACGGTGCTGCGGTGAGGCCGATGCTGATTGTGGAAGCACTCGAACTCGCCGAGCGCGTGGAGCAGGTGGGCCTGGTTCCAGATCAAGGTGCGGTCGAGGAGCTCGTGTCGGCAGGTCTGCACCCAGCGTTCCATGATCGAGTTCATGCGGGGCACGCGGATGCTGGTGGTGACGACCTCGATGCCCTCGGCCGCGAAGACGGCATCAAACGCGCGGGTGAACTTGCTGTCGCGGTCCCTGATCAGGTGTCGGACGGTGGCGCCGGCGTCCTGGAGGTCCATGACGAGATTCCTCGCGGCCTGGGTGACCCAGTCCGCGGTGGGGTGGGCGGTCGCGCCGAGAATGCGGATGCGGCGGTTGGCATGCTCGATGACCGCGAAGATATAAAGGGTCGCGCCGTTCAGCGTAGTGACGGTGAAGAAGTCGCAGGCCAGAATCGCGTGGGCCTGGCCGCGCAAGAACGCGGCCCAGGTCTGACGGTCACGTTCGGGCGCCGACTCGATCCCGTGCGCTCGCAGGATCACCCCAGACCGTGGAGGGTGCCACCTCGATGCCGAGTACGGCGAGTCACCATGGATGCGCCGATACCCCCAGGAGCTGCTCTCGCGGACCAAGCGCAGGACAAGGACCTGGATGGAACGACGGGTCCGCAGCCTGCCAGACCGCCTGCGCCGAGAGGCAGCCCCGTGACGACAGCGAATGAGGTCACGGTGCCACCTCACGACCGTCTCCGGCGAGACGACCAGACACAGCTGCCGCAGCCTCGGCCTGAGGAGCCGGTGAAGGAGCGCGGCCAGGAAAGCGCGGTCCGCCCGCGTGACGCGCGGCCTGTCGATCTGCCGCTGCAGGACAGCCAACTGATGCCGCAGCCTCAAGATCTCGATGTCCTTGTCCACAGCGCTCATCGGCAGCACCCGCATGAAGGCGAACACGCTCGACACGGCCAGGTAGGGCAGTCGCAACAGCACGATCCACCAACCTGACACACCCATCCGACGAACACTGGCCGTTCGCAACAATCTGCAGGTCACAGACCATGGATGGGGTTTTCGGCACCCGCAGGTGCGGCTGCTGGAGAAAGCGGTCCTGGACCAGGCTCCCGGTCGTAGTGCACGCCGCCACGCAGCCCACTGGGCTCTGCGGCCGGTGCCCTTGCTCCTGCCGCACACCGCACCACCCGCGGTGCGACTGATCGCACTCATGCCGGCCACGCAAACCTGCGCCCAGGTCCACCACCACGCCGACATGGACGTCCTCACCCGCCTGTGCGGGCCCCCCTCACCAGATCGCAGAGTTGCTCGACCGGCTGACGACCACCCGCATCCTGGCCGCCTGGCACCACCATCGGGACATGGACGAAGTCCTGTGGCGACTCCCCCGCGAGTGCGCTCCACCCCGCTCTGTCGTACACCCCAGACAGCACCACGGGCACCGGTCCTGAGGCTCAACTCGAGCAAAAGACATCACTCAAGTCCATGTGGCGCGTTGCCCGCGCCGTGGTGACGGCGCGAAAATCGGTCGCGGGTGCCGCCCGCGTCTGACGTCGCTTTCCT
>NZ_JBSFJX010000518.1:0-1568 GCF_053598275.1 Streptomyces sp. NPDC001156
CGCACAAGGGCTGCAAGAAGCCCTTGTGCGAACGAGCTCTGTGTCATGCGGGCCTGGACGGTGTCCAGGCCCGCGGTGCTGGGGTCGTCTGGGTTGGTGAGCCGGACGTGCGCGGCGAGGGCACCGGAGACCATGTCCCGGTCGGCGACGAGGCTGCAAGAGGTGCAGCGGTGGACTCGGTCGGCGAGCGTCTTCGTCACCTGTGCGCCGCACAGGCACGTCTGCGACAGCTTGGTGGTGGACGTGGACGCGCGTAGCAGGCGGCCGCCGGTCTTCTCACACTCATGGCCGATGGCGGTGATGAGTCGGCCTGGTGTGGTGGCCTGCAAGGCTTTGCCCCATAGCCGGTACCAGGTGCGGATGTCGCAGTCTTCGACCGTGAGGTTGGCGCCGTGGTCGGTGATGATGCGTTCTGCGATGCGTCGGGCGCGGTGGTCTTTCGCCGCCGCCGCGGTAGCCGCGGCTTCGGCAAGCTTGGCCCGGCCCAGTCGGTAGCCGGCCGACAGGTCATCGCGCCGGTATGCCTGCCTGGGCAGACCTGCTGTGTTCGCCGCCCGGGCACCGCCGGGGACCTGAACGTGCCGTTCGGGCAGTCCGGCGCCTTCGCGGCGTTCGGCGCGGGCTTGCTGCCGCTTCGACATCCCGTACTGGTGGGGGTTGGTAGCCCGGCGGGACCGGTCGAGGGCGCGTTTACGGCCCCGTTCCTTACGCTGGGCCTTCGCCAGCGCGGCACGTTCGTCGTCAGTGAGCTCGACCCGACTCGTCTGTATTGCGCCGTCGGCGGGGTTGAACGTGTCGGGGAAGGAGACGACGGACAGGTTGGAAACGTTGCCGTCGATCCCGCCGACCCGGGCAAGCTCGGCCGCGGCCGTGCGGCGGGCGCGGGTGGACGGTGATGCGTACCCGCCGGCGAGCACCATCAGGTGCGCCTCGTACGCCCATCCGCCGGGTACGGAGGTGTCGCGGCGGCGGACGAGATCGACCTTGTGCCACAGCTGCGGGTTGTTCAGGAAGTGCAGTAGGCGGGGCCAGCGGCCCGCGCCTGAGGGCAGGCGGACCGGGAGTACCAAATCGCCGCGCTGGGAGTCGGCGCCGCCGGTGAAAACCAGCGCGAGGGGGCCGGTGTGGTCCCACCAGGTCGCGGCACGGGTCTTCGGTGTGCCTTTCGACGTGGCCTCGCCGGTCGGCACGCGGCCGAAGGGCCGGTCGGGTGTGGGTAGAGGGCGGGGCTGTTCGAGGACGCTCGTGCCGGACGGCAGTGCGGCGGCCTGTTCCGGCGTCGTCACCGCCGGGCCGAGACCGCGGTGCCGGTAGGCGGCGAGATGTCCGGCAAGGGTGCCGTGCAGGCGGAACGTCTCCCACTTGCGTGCGCTCGTATGCGACCGGGCCCGGCCGGGGATCCGCGTGTACTCCCACCAGGTCCCCATCTTGGGCCGGCCGAACCTGCGGCCGGTCGCATCGGGGAACAGGTGGCGGGCGATGCCTTCCCACACCTCGTCGGCCTGATGCATCACCAAAGCTTTCGTCACATGATGGCCCAGGTGGCGGGAGCATTCCATGTGCCGGTA
>NZ_JBSFJX010000519.1:0-1537 GCF_053598275.1 Streptomyces sp. NPDC001156
CAACACCGTTGCGTTTACTTCCGTGAGCGGTTCGCGAGCCCGTGCTCGAAGAACGTGATGGCGGTGTGGATGGTGTAGTTCTGGCTGGTCGTGGGGTGTTGTCCGGCGTTCGGCCCGTATTTGCTGGTGGGGTTCTTGCAGGTGCGGGCCTTGACGCGGTGCCGGCGGCGGGCGGGGTGCAGGGCGTCGAGGATCGCCCGGCCGATGGTGCCGGCGAGGTCGGCGGGGCCCGCCGGGGGCAGGATTCCGGTCGCGCTGATGACGGTGTCGGCGGCGGTGGCCAGCAGGACGGTGAAGCTGATGCGGTCCATGTCCAGGCCGGGCCGGGTGCAGGCGGTGTCGGCGGCTGCGCGGATCAGGGCCTGGTAGGTGGTGAGCAGGGCGTAGACCTCCTGGTCGAGCCCGGGCAGGCTGCGCGAGCGCAGGACGCGGCCGTCGAGCATGGTGGCTTTGATCGAGAAGTAGGTGGTCTCGGCCTGCCACCGCTCGTGATACAGGGTGATCAGCTCGGTGGCGGGGTACCTCGTGGCGTCCAGAAGGCTGGTCAGCAGCCGCCATTGCTCGTGGCGAACGGTGCCGTCGGCCAGGGTGAGGGTGACGGATGCCTCGATGACGCGGACGGTCAGCAGGGCGGGCAGGACGCCGTAGCCGATCCGGGCCAGGTACGAGCCGTCGGCGAGATGCCCGGCGGGGGTGGGGACGCGGCGGGCGGAGGACCGGATCAGGAACTGCGCACCGGTGGCGTGGACGTCCCGCGCGAACTCGTTGGCGTCGAAGCCGGCATCTGCCAGCAGCAGCATCGTGTGGTCCAGCGCGCTCAACAGGCGCTGTGCATAGGTGAGTTCGCCGTCGCTCTCGGGTCCGAACGCGGCGGCCAGGATCGCGCGGGTGCCGCACTCGACCAGGACCACGAGCCGCAGCAGCGGGTAGCCGAACTCCAGGCGGTCACCGGCCCGTTTCGGGTAGCGCCAGGTGATCGTCGGCTCGTCGGGCGCGTGCAGCAGGGTCCCGTCGACGGCCACGGTCCGCAGCCCCCGCCAGAAGGAGCCTCTCTGGCCGCGGTGGGCGACGGGCCCGGCAAGGACCTCGAACAGGCGTCGCAGCGGGGTTGTCCCTATCCGCCGTCTCGCCCGGGACAGCGAGGACACCGCCGGGCGTACCAGGGGCAGCCCTTCCAGTCCGGCGGTCAGCTTGCCCCAGACCATCCGGTAGGAGCCATGTTCGAAGAGGGCCAGCGCGAGGACGAAGTAGACCACCACCCGCGACGGCAGCAGCCGTAGCCGCCGCTCCCGCGTCCCGGTCTCCTCCAGCACCGCGTCCACCAGCGCGAAGTCCACGACCTGCGTCAGCTCGCCCAAGTGCCCGGGCGCGTGCACACCCCCGGCTACCTCGATCGTCCTGGTGATGACAGACTTCTCCCGCAACGGGACTCCCGATGATCGCCTTGCCTCAGCAACAAGTTGATCTATCAGGACGTCCCGTTGCGTCATTCACCAGGGCTTGACCTGCACCTCAACACTCAAACGCAACGGTGTTG
>NZ_JBSFJX010000520.1:0-1537 GCF_053598275.1 Streptomyces sp. NPDC001156
GGGCCTTCAGGGCCTGCTTGAGCCGGATGCGGTTAACGCCGCCCGTCCGGTTCTGAGGGGGGTGCGGCGCAGCAATGCGCCGCACCTACCCGACAAGTGGAGTCCGCCTACTTCGCGGTCAAGCAGTCGATGCTCGGCCGACGCGTGCTGCGGGCCCGCACCCTGCCGGGCATCGCGCAAGAGATCTACGCGCTGCTGACCGTCTACCAGGCGATCAGGATCGCCATCGCCGACGCCACCAGCACCGTCCCCGGGGCCGACCCGGACCGTGCCAGCTTCAGTGTTGCTCTCCACACCGCACGTGACCAGGTCGTCCAGGCCGCGGGCGTGATCGCCGGCACCACCATCGACCTCGTCGGCGCCATCGGCCGGGCAGTCCTGAATCACCTCATGCCCGCCCGCCGCCTGCGCGTCAGCCCCCGTGCCGTCAAACGGCCGCTTTCCCGCTACGCCTACAAGAGCCTGCGCGTCGACCGACGTACCTACAAAGCCACCATCAGCATCGACATCCTGTTGACAGCGCCCAACAGTCCATAACTTCATGGCCTTGCCCTTTAGGCCCGCAGGTCGGTAGTGGTGCAGGAGGCGAGAGGCAGGCGCATAACCGACGGCGTAGGGAGTCAAGCTGACCGGCTGCAGGGGGCGTTGTCAGTGACGGCGGGTAGCTTTGATGTGATTGCCGAGTCTGAGCATGCCCGGACAGATCTACGCACGCTGCGAGTCAAGAAGGAGGTGGGAACGTCCGTGACCACGAGCCTGCTTGATGCGGCGCCCGCCTCCGATGCCACGCCTGGTCGCCGCTTGCGGGGTAAGAACAAAGGCGAACGGTGGAAGCGCGGCGAGGACACCGAGCTGGCGGTGATCCGCCTGCCCCTGGACGTCCACCGCCTCGAGGACCTGCAGCGGGTGGAGAACCTCTACTGGGCGATGTGGTCGCTCAAGCGCGCCCTGCAGCGCGACGCTCGCGCCGCAGTCGACGCGTACTGGGCCGGCGACATGCGCCGCGAAACGGACGCGAAGGCGTGGCGGCAGGTGCTGGGCCTGTCCCGGGAGGGGATGGAACGCCGCGGCTACCAGCACATGGAGAGATCCAAACACCTGGGCCACCACGTGACGAAAGCGCTGGTGATGCATCAGGCCGACGAAGTGTGGGAAGGCATCGCCCGCCACCTGTTCCCCGATGCGACCGGACGCAGGTTCGGCCGACCCAAGACCGGGACCTGGTGGGACTACACCCGGATCCCCGGCCGCGCCCGCTCACATACGACCGCACACAAGTGGGAGACGTTCCGCCTGCACGGCACCCTTGCCGGACATCTCGCCGCCTACCGGCACCGCGGTCTTGGCCCGGCGGTGACGACGCCGGAGCAGGCCGCCGCACTGCCGTCCGGCACGAGCGTCCTCGTGCAGCCCCGCCCTCTACCCACACCCGCCCGGCCCTCCGGCCGCGTGCCGACCGCAGAGGCCACGTCGAAAGGCACACCGAAGACCCGTGCCGCGACCTGGTGGGACCACACCGGCCCCCTCGCGCTGGTTT
>NZ_JBSFJX010000521.1:0-395 GCF_053598275.1 Streptomyces sp. NPDC001156
TGCAGCGGTTCCTGGCCGCGGGCCCTCCCCGCCTGCCGCACCCCGACGCCCTGAAAGAGGCGTTCTTGTGGTCGGAATTCCGCACCGTGACCAAGACCGCCCTGGTCAGCCTGCACGGCAACACCTACCAAGTCGAACCCGCCCTGGCCGGCCGCAAGGTCGAGCTGGTCTTCGACCCCTTCGACCTCGACGGCATCGAAGTACGCCACGACGGCCGCGCGTTCGGCACCGCCATCCCGCACACCATCACCCGCCATGCACACCCCAAGGCCCGTCCTGAACTCCCCGTCGAGCCTGCGCCGGCCACCGGCATCAACTACCTCGGCCTGATCACCCAAGCCCACGACCAGCAGCTCGGCCCCGTCATCAATTACGACGCCCTCATCGGCTCCGCG
>NZ_JBSFJX010000521.1:492-1533 GCF_053598275.1 Streptomyces sp. NPDC001156
GAGAGCTCCGAGAGCTCCGAGAGCTCCGAGAGCTCCGAGAGCTCCGAGAGCTCCGAGAGCTCCGAGAGCTCCGAGAGCTCCGAGAGCTCCGAGAGCTCCGAGAGGGAACTGCGGTGAGCGGCGAAAGTTACGCCGTCGGCGACGCCTGGGCATTGGCAGACCGGGCCATCGCCTTCGCCCAGCGGGCCTGCACACGCATGAACACCGACGTCCACGACACGGCCGCACGCACTACCGCGCACCACGCGGTCGCACTGGCTACCGCGTTGTATTACCGAGCCGAAGCCATCGAGAGGGCCGTCAACTCCGAGGAGGCCGCCCGATGATCGAGCGTCTGACCAGCTTCTACGGCTTCAGCAAAATGCCCTTCGGCAAGGACTTGGCCCCGCAGGCCCTGCACCGCCACCACGCGCATGCCCAAGCGGTCGCCCGGATCACCTGGTGCACCACCGAGCACGCGCTGGGCGTGTTCACCGGCGAGGTCGGCGCCGGCAAAACCGTCGCCGTCCGCGCAGCACTCGCCGCGGTGGACCCCACCCGCCACCACATCATCTACCTGGGCAACCCCGCCGTCGGCGCCCGCGGCATCTACCGCGCGATCGTCATGGCACTCGGCGGCATCCCCCACCCGCACACCGCCGCCCTGATCCCACAGGCCGCCGACGCCCTCGCCACCGAACAAGCCGAGCGCGGCAGGACACCCGTCCTGGTCATCGACGAGGCCCACCTGCTCGCCCACGATCAGCTGGAGGCAATCCGGATGCTGACCAACCACGAGATGGATTCCGCCTCTCCCTTCGCCTGCCTGCTGGTGGGCCAGCCCACCCTCCGACGCAAGATCAAGCTCGGCACCATGGCCGCCCTCGACCAGCGCATCGCCCTGCGCTATGCGCTGCCGCCGATGACGGCCGAGGAGACGGCCAGCTACCTGGCTCACCACAGCAAACTCGCCGGCCGCTCCGACACGCTGTTCTCCGACGATGCGATCTCCCTGATCCACACCACCAGCCGCGGTCTGCCCCGCGCGGTCAACAACCTCGC
>NZ_JBSFJX010000522.1:0-1520 GCF_053598275.1 Streptomyces sp. NPDC001156
ACCTGTCAAGCGGGTGTTCATACCGAAGGCGAACGGGCGTCAAAGGCCGCTCGGGATTCCCGTGATCTTGGACCGGTGTCTTCAGGCCCTGGTTCTCGGTGCACTTGAACCCGAGTGGGAAGCACGGTTCGAGCCGCGATCCTACGGATTTCGGCCCGGCCGTGGCTGTCACGACGCGATCCAGGCCATCTTCCAGGCAGCGAAGGGCAAGGACCCCAAGCGGCAGTGGGTGCTGGATGCCGACCTGACGGCGGCGTTCGACCGAATCAATCATGATCGGCTTCTGGCCCTGCTCGGGCAGTTCCCCGCCCGGGGTCTGATTGAGCAGTGGCTCAAGGCCGGGGTGGTCGACCAGGGAAGACTCGCCCCGACGGTGGAGGGGACCCCGCAAGGCGGGATCGTTTCACCGTTGTTGATGAACGTGGCCCTTCATGGGCTGGAGGAGGCGGCTGGGGTCCGCTATCGGCAGACCGGTGCTCATGCCGGTGAGACCGAGGCGGGCGCGCCGATTTTGATCAGGTACGCCGACGATCTCGTGGCTCTCTGTCACAGCCGTGAGGAGGCCGAACAGGTCAAGGCTCGGCTCGCCGCGTGGCTGGCGCCCGGGGGCCTGGTCTTCAACGAGGACAAGACGCGCATAGCGCACCTTGATGACGGCTACGACTTCCTGGGGTTTAACGTCCGCCGTTATCGCGGCACGCTGCTGATCAAGCCGAGCAGGACTGCCCTGCAACGGATTCGGGACCGGCTCTCCGCCGAGGTGATGAACCTGAGAGGGGTCAACGCCGCAGCGGTGATCGCCAAACTCAACCCGATCATCCGGGGCTGGGCCGCCTACTACCGGGGCGTGGTGTCCAGCGAGGCGTTCGCCTCCCTGGACTTCCACATGTGGAAGCTCACCTACAAGTGGGCCAAGCACAGCCACCCGAAGAAGTCGAAGCACTGGGTGGCGTCCCGATATTTCGGTCGGTTCAACCGGTCCAGACAGGACCGGTGGGTGTTCGGTGACCGGGAGACCGGGGCCTATCTCACCAAGTTCGCCTGGACCAAGATTGTCCGGCACCAGATGGTTCCAGGCCGGGCGTCGGTCGACGACCCGGCCCTGGCCGAGTACTGGGCTGCACGACGGAGCAAGAGGAAACCCCCGCTGAGCGTGACCGGGCTGCGACTGCTGCAGAAGCAGCACGGCCGCTGTCCGCTCTGCGACGGGCTCCTCCTGCACGCCGACCGTGAACCGCAGAGCCCATCGGAATGGGAGCAGTGGCTCAAGGTGACCCGACAGGCGGTCCGCAAGAACGCGATCACCGCCGAGCCGGGCCGCAGCACACCGGACAGCGCCGCCCATCTCCGCCTGATCCACACCCACTGCCACCGCTGGCGCGGTGCCAGCACCGGCGGTCGGACAGCACTGCAACCTGCCAGCAGCCCTCCAGGGCCTGCTTGAGCCGTGTGCTCGGACGACGGGCACGCACGGTTCTGAGGGGGCGGGAGCACAGCAATGTGCTCCCGCTACCCGACCT
>NZ_JBSFJX010000523.1:0-1520 GCF_053598275.1 Streptomyces sp. NPDC001156
CCCCCTCCCCCACACGTGATCAGCAACAGGAAGAACGGTATCGGCCGGCACTGACATTGATGCTGATACTCAGGTTCCGGTGGTCGTGACTCGGGCACTGACTGACGCCCTGCTGGGTTGTCTTCCGACTGTTCTGTCCGGCCGCCGGGACCTGTTCTCATGGCTCCGGCCGGGCGGAACATGACCTGATAGGAGCTTGGTCAGAAGCCCCTTCAATGTCCTGTCTGCGCCACCCGGCCGGTGCCCACCTCCGGCAAGGAAGGCACCATCAGCATGACATCGGCGGCGGCACCGGACACAGCGGACCAGGATGTGCTCGGCGGGGTCGACTCCCACGCCGACACCCTCCACGTCGCGGTCATCAGCGACAACGGCGGACACCTCGCGGACGCCGAGTTCACCACGACCGCCGCCGGGTACGCCGCGGCCCTGGCCTTCCTCGAAGCCCATGGCCACGTGAGGGCGGTCGGCGTGGAGGGCACGTCCTCCTACGGAGCCGGCTTCACCCGCGCCGCCCGCTCGGCGGGTCTTCACGTCGTGGAGGTCAACCGGCCGGACCGGGCCGAACGCCGCCGCATCGGCAAGTCCGACCCCATCGACGCCTACGCCGCCGCCCGCGCCGCCCTGTCCGGACGCGCCTCCGGTGCACCCAAGGACGACACCGTCGCCGGCATACGTGCCCTGCACAACGCCGCCCGCTCCGCCGTCAAGGCCCGCACCGCCGCCCTGAACCAGATCGGCCACCTCCTCATCACCGCCCCGGACACCATCCGCACCAAGTACGGGCAGCTCAAAGGAGCAGACCGCACCGACACCCTGGCCCGGCTGCGGCCGACCGGGGACGCCGTCCACACCGCAGTCCTCACCACGCTCAAAAGCCTCGCCCGACGCGTCAAAGAGCTGACCGCCGAACACGAGGCACTGACCCGGGCCCTGGACGACGAGGTCACCGCTCACAACCCCGGCCTGCGGGCCGCCTACGGAGTCGGCCCCGACACCGCCGCCCAGCTGCTGGTCACCGCAGGCGGCAACCCCGAACGCATGCGGAACGAAGCGTCCTTCGCCGCCCTCTGCGGAGCCGCCCCCGTCCCCGCCTCCAGCGGCCGAACCAACCGCCACCGCCTCTCCCGCGGCGGCGACAGGCAGGCCAACGCAGCCCTCTACCGCATCGCCCTGGTCCGCATGTCCAGCGACTCCCGCACCCGCGACTACGTGGCACGCCAGACCACCGCCGGACGGACGAAGAAAGAGATCATCCGGCTGTTGAAACGGGCCATCGCCCGGGAGATGTTCCGCTACCTGACCACCACGGTCACCGTCCCCGGCATCGCCGACCTACGGCCCCTGCGGCAGTCCAAGAACCTCACCCTCACCGCCGCGGCCCAGCACCTCGGAGTCTGGCCCGCCACCATCTCCACCCTCGAACGCGGGATCCGCCGAGACGACGACCTCGCCCACGCCTACCGCAACTGGCTCCAAGCCGCTTGACAGCCAATAGGAGCATCAGTGCCCGCCAAGCG
>NZ_JBSFJX010000524.1:0-1517 GCF_053598275.1 Streptomyces sp. NPDC001156
CCGGGCGCTGTCGCCATGACGGCTCCCGGCCGCCACCTCGGCATAACAGCAGGGTCCGCATAAGAGGCCTTATGCCGAGATCGGCATAAGGCCTCGGCCATAGTCCCCTTCATGCCCAAAACCAGCCGGTCGTCGAACCGGCGCGGGTGGTAGACGCCGTCCGCGTCGGCGACCAGCGTGTCGGTCATCGCCGCGAGGTCGAGGAGCCGGTACCAGTCCGCATTGTTGCGGGCCAGCCGGCTCACCTCGAGCGCGAGGATGATCCCGACCTGGCCCAGGCCGACCTGGGCGGCCAGCTCGGCGAACCCGGAGCGTCCGGCCGCGCTGGCGCCGGAGATGCCCTGGTCCTCGTCCACGACATTGACCTGCGCGTGGGACCAGCCGAGCGCCACCGCGCGCTGGACCAGATCGTACTGGCGGGCCGTGGATTCCTTGTTGCGTTCCAGCTGAAGCAGTGTTGATTGGCGCACGTAGACGATCGCCGCTCTTTGCCGGTGGGACGCGGTGACCTTGCTGTTCTCACTCATCGTCGGCCTCCGCCTGTTGTGCGGCGGTCATCTTGGCGATGAGGTGGGCGAGTTGCGTGATGGCCTCGGCCAGCTGAGGCTGCGGGAGTTGTCCTATCAGCCGGTTCGGTGGCGGCGATACCTGCTCGGGGAGCAGACTGAGTTGGACAGGCTGCACGGTCGTCCTCCTTGCACGGTGACTGCCGTGCAGCCTGCTCCCGCCCGGCGACCGCCCGGGCCAGAAGCGAGGAAACCAGCCCATACGCCTCTAACAGCTGCCCCTGTGCAGCGAGTTGCCCGAGCGAATCGCCTCCGGCTGCAGTGGCTTCCTGCTTGCCTTTGGGGGAAGTCGGTCCAGGCCGCCGGGATCAGCGACTTGCTGCCATCCGGCAGGACCAGCAGCAACTCCAGCCGTCCGCGGCAGTGCATCTGCCCGAGGATCTCAAGGCTGCAGCCCTTGAGCGGGTGGTGGTCCCGGACCACCTGCACGCACGTCATCGCGCACCGCCATCGTGAACGGACAGTGCGGGATCAGCGCAGCCGCCCGCGCGCAGCACGGCCTCGGCCACCAGCACCACGGTGGGTGCGTCCAGGCTGGTCAACGCGTCCGCCAGGTCGACCGGGACACCCTCGGCCAGGCTCGCGCACAGCCGCAGCACCTGGACCTCGCCGCTGGAGCAGGCCAAGCGCCCGCGCTTGAGGCGGGCTGTCACCCGCGGCCAGTCGACGAACGCCATCGGCGTCCCATCCGCAGCGGGGACGGGCTCAACGAACTCGGCGACGAAGTCGTCGCGGCGCAGCCACCGTTCCTGGCCGATCAGCAGCTCGACGGCCGCCATCGCGCAGTACAGGCCGGCGGCACCGGCGCGCAACGCGGCCGCGAGGTCCTCGATGCGGGTAGTGAGTCCGGGCTTCGTTCGACAATGTCGATCACCAGATCCTGATGGAACTGGTGGCAGAGCGCATCGCCGATCGTAAGGTGTTGCGGCTGGTCCGGGGGTTTCTGCGGGC
>NZ_JBSFJX010000525.1:0-1505 GCF_053598275.1 Streptomyces sp. NPDC001156
CAATGCCGCTGTTTTAAGCCGTGGCCTTGGGTTTTCGCTTGGTCGGGGCGGTCTTGGACGCGGGAACGATGGTGACCGCATCGGACGGTGGGGCAGCGGGCTGGGGCCAGGGGCGGTGGTGGGCGCGTTTGAGGCCCCAGTTGGACATCTTGCGCTTGACGACGCGGGGGAACGCGCGAAGTCTGCGGACCGGTAAGAGGCGTCGGGCGATCTCGGCGAGGGTGCGGTCCCAGGCAGCGGCCAGCTGCTCAGGGGGAAAAAGCCGCCTGGGCGGGGACCTGGCGGCGCACGACGCGCAGGGAGCGGGTGAAGGAGAGCCGGTCGGGGTCGGTCCCGGCCCGGTCTGCGGCCTGGTGCATGACCTGGCGCACGGCGTGGTGGACGAGGAGGAAGCCGTAGACCTCCTGCTCGACGCCGTCGGGGTATCTGGAGCGCAGGACCACGTCCGGGCCGCGCTGGTGGACCTTGATCTCGTCCAGCACCCCTTCCACCTCCCACCTCTCGTGATACAGGGCCGCCAGCTCGGCCGCCGGTGCCTGCTCCGGATCCAGGATTGTGGTGATCAGCCGGATCGGGCCGGCCTCCTCGTGGCCGGCAACCGTGTACTCCACCACCCGCACCAGCTGCCCGTGCACGCGGCGCTTGTCCCGGGCCGCGTAGATCTCCGACAGGTACGAGCCATCCGCGTACTGCTCCCGCACCACCAGCACGACATCCGATTTGACCCGCCACAACAGGTCCGCGCCCGTCGCGGCGGCGGTATTCCACCGGTCGTAGCCGGGGAAGTTGCGGTCGGCCAGCAGCAGCATTCCCGGCTGAAGCTGCGGCAGCAGGGTGTCAGCGAGCACCGTCTCAGCCACCGTGCACGGCCCAGTGGCCGCGGCGAACACCGCATGCGTGCCGCACTCGGCCAGCACCACCAGCCGCACCTGCGGGAACGCGCTCTTCTTGTCCCCGCGCCCGGACCCCGGCCGTCCGAAGAACGCGTCGTTGTCCTCAGTGTCCGCCACGTCAAGCGTGGTGCCGTCCACTGCCACCAGCCGCCGCCCCCGATACCAGGCGCCGACCGTGTCCACACTCGCGACCGGCCGGCACACCCGCGCGAACAGCGCCCGCAGTGGCTCCGGGCCGAGCCGGGCACGCGCCCGGGAGATCGCCGCGGTGGTGGGCACCTCCCACGACCCCCGCCACCGGCGTGACCACGCCAGCCCCTCCACCAGCAGCCGTGCGACCTCCTCATACGCTTGCCCCGAGAACAGACACATCGCCAGCACGAAGTAGACCGTCACCCGTGCCGGCAGCAGCCGATTCCGCTTCTCGCCCCGCCCCGTCTCAGCGACGACCTCATCGACCAGCTCCGCCGGAAACACCCGCGTCAGCACCCCCAACGCGATCCGGTCCGACAACCGCTCCTCAACCGGCGGCTTCACCTGCCCAGCCCGTGGCACCAGCACCCCTCCCGGCCACAAGCTACAAGCAACTCACCCCAAAGTCAGCGGCATTGG
>NZ_JBSFJX010000526.1:0-1503 GCF_053598275.1 Streptomyces sp. NPDC001156
CGGTAGCGGACTCCGGCAGCCTCTTCCATCCCGTGCAGGGCCACGTTCATCAGCGCCGGGGAGATGATCCCGCCTTGCGGGACGCCCTCCTCGGTCGGCGTGAAGACGCCGCGGTCGAGCACTCCCGCCTTGAGCCACTGCTCGACCAGTCCCCGGGCGGGGAACTGTCCGATGGAGGCCATGAGATGGTCATGGTCGATGCGGTCGAACGCCGCTGCCAGATCCGCGTCAAGGACCCACTGGCGCTTCGGGCTCTTGCCCTTGGCGGCCAGGAAGATCGCTCCGATCGCGTCATGACAGCCACGGCCGGGACGAAATCCGTAGGATCTCGGCTCGAACCGTGCTTCCCACTCGGGTTCCAACGCGTTCAGCGTCACGGCTTGAAGACACCGGTCGATGATCACGGGGATTCCGAGGCCGCGCTGACGGCCATTGGCCTTGGGGATATAGACCCGCCTGACGGGCGAGGGCCTCCATGGAGCAGCCCGGTGCTGTATCCAGTCGGCCAGTTCGGCCTTCCCCTGGGGCAGCAGGACAACCCGTCCGTCGATCCCTGCCGTCTTGCGGCCAGCGTTGATCTCCGTCACCCGCCGCACGCTCACCAGCGTGTTGGAACGGGAGCGGAGCATCAGTTTCTGGAGATTGCGGACCTTCTTGAGGTCCCCTGCCTGTGATGCCGTGAAGATCCGCTGTCTCAGCCGCCGTACTTCGTTCTCCGCGCCCTGCCAGTCGATCGACTGCCAGTCGGTGAAGTCGTCCTCGGGTCCGTTCGCCGTGGTGGCACTGCCATCCTGGACGGTGTCCGGCACGGGAGATGTTGTCACCACGGTGTCTAACTTGTCCTTCGGTTCCAGCGTTGATGATCATCGGGTCCTCACAGGCCCACCTGACCCACGTCAGCACCCTTTCGGGTCCGGGCAGAGCCCGTATCCGGCCGGTTATCCGGAGCGCCAGCGGAGGTGCTGGTCGTCTGCCCCGGTTTCCCGCTGCCTTTCGGCGACCGGCGTTGGCTTCTTGGGTCATCCTGTGCCCGCTGGGGAGTTGGGCCTTCCTCACGGTCGGCTGACCGGCGTCTTCCGTCGCCGGACCCCAACGGGGTTTCCACGTTCCACACGAGTGAGATACGACCGGGGTGGGTGCCCCCTAAACTCCGGGACGGCGATGCTCTCCCGGCTGACGATGGGTGCTCAGCCGGCGCCTGCCGCTTCTCAACGGCCAGTCCTGCACCCCACTGGTGCCTCCCATCGGCGGGGCCCACGATCACGAAGCATCATCAGGGGTTCACTCGCGTTCACCCGTCCGGTCTTCCCCTTGCCTGTGGCTCCCGGATGGAACGGGAGCCCTTGGGCTTCTCCTCCGGGCTTCACACCCAGCCGTTACCGACGGCGCATGCCAGAGTGGGGACGGGCCTTGAGCACTGGCCCGGAACTATCCTGTCGGCAGCAACCACCGTCCTCCTTCAGGTAATTCACTCAAACTCGTGCGACATCGTGTCGCACCCCA
>NZ_JBSFJX010000527.1:0-1490 GCF_053598275.1 Streptomyces sp. NPDC001156
ACCGCGTCGCTCTGGTGCCAGCTGATGCGGGTCAGCTCGTCCATGTGCGGGTCGTGTTGCTCGGTGCTCATGCTGCTCCTCCCTTGTCCTGTGTGGTTCGGTGGTTGCCCCAGTCCGGGTCGCGTACGGGGGCTGGCGCCCGCGTCTCGGTGGCCGGGGTGCGCAGGATGCGCCAGCTGGTGCGGGGTCTGATGGTCTGCGGGGGAGTGTCAGTTGAACTTCGTCATCTGAGCGTCGGTGGCGCAGGCGCGGCGACCTGGTCGGTGGCGCTGACGGGTGATGCTCACGCGTTGCTGGCATGAGTGACGAAAGACCATGTCATTCTCACGCCGACCGCCAGCCTGGCAGCACGGCAGGTGCCGCGCTCGTACAGGCATCTTGTTTCACTCGTTGTGGGGGTCCTGTTGCGGCAGGGGTGCGGCTGGGGCGGGCTGCGCGGCAGCCCGGAGTTCGATGTCCACGATGGCGTTCGCGATCCCTTCCTTGCGCCACTTCTCGGGACGTTCGTCGCGCGACAGGCCGCCCTCGTAGGCCATGGTCAGCAGGGTGTCCTTGGTTTGGTAGTGCACCAGTTCGTTGACGCGGTGCATCCGCGATGCGGGCGATGTTGGCCTGGCGCTCTTCCTCGGACAGGGCCGGTTTGCTGGAGCGGGGCAACCGGGTCGAGGCAGGGACGGTGAGCAGCAACCTAGGATCGCAGCGCGTGCTCGCCAAGTGCGGATTCGAGGCCATCGGCACGGCCCGCAACTACCTGCACAATGACGGAGAATGGCGCAACCACATGCTCTTCCAGAAGATCCTCAACGATCGCGCTCCCATCTGACCCCGCGCGTGGTTGCCCGCAGAGGGGGATCGGAGGCGGTTTACTGCCTTGGCCGGGCCTGGCCCGCTACCCTGGCAGCAGGCATCCGGCCGCCAGAAGGGGAGTGAGGACATGGCGCACGACGAGTGGACCGTCGACGGGCTCCATGTCGCGCTGCCGCACAGCGTGCTGCGCCAGCAGCTCCTGCAGGACGTCAATTTGACCCGCATCGAGGAGCTGCCCCGCCGGCTGGAAGGGTGGGCATCAGCCGTGGAGACGCTCGAGGCAGCCCGGCCGCGTATCGAGGCGGCCCGCGCCGCCATGAAGGAGCACGGGCAGCTGCCTTCGGAGTACACGGACGCGGCCGACATGACCGGCACCATCGTGGACGACGCCCGGGGGCGGCGAGGCGTCGCGTGACCTTCCGCCTCCGGTTCCCCGCCGATCAGTTCGACGTCTACAAGCAGCTCCCCGACGAGGCACGCCAGGACATCGCGGCCTGCCTTGTCGACGCTCTGCAGGATCCGCTGGGGGCAAGCGAGCCCTATGGCGAGGACGACGGGATCGTGCGCACCGTTGCCCGCGGCCGCGCCTGTAGGGTTCCAAAAGCTCCGGATGTGCGCTGACCTGGGCGTTCGCTACGTGACGCGAGTTTCTTCAGGCGGTGTCTCGGTACTCGTGGATGGGG
>NZ_JBSFJX010000528.1:0-1488 GCF_053598275.1 Streptomyces sp. NPDC001156
CCCACCCATGAGGGCCGGGGCTGTCAAGCGTAGAAATGGTCCCGACCCTCGGCTTTTGTTCTTCGCCGAGGCGCTTTCGTTTGTGGGTGGTCTCCCTCGTGCTTGTCCGGCAGGACTCTGCCGTGCGGGGCCCTGTATCGGGAGCGAGGAAGCGTCACGAATGTTCAGGGATTTGGTCGTTGACGTCCCCGATGTGCTGATGGCCTGGCGGAGTGCGCTCACATCCACCCATTCGGCGTCTGGCCGGGCGGGCCGGCGCCATGACCGTGGTTCGGGGATCCGGGCTGCTCAGTCAGGTCATCGAGCACGGGCGACAGCCCGTCTCATGGGCAAATGCGAGCTCACCCGGGGTCTGTGACCGCCCCTGGCGGTTGTCATCGGTTGCTGTCATCGGGACCCCTGCCGGCCGTGTGGGACCTCGGTTGCGCGCAGCAGATGGTAGGCGCGGGCCAGCAGACGGCGGGCGATCGCGGTGGTGGCGATCTTCTTGCCCCGGCGCCGGGCGAGGCACTGGTAGGAGGCGGCGAACTCCGGCGAGCGTTTCGCGGTCTGGGCGGCCTCACACAAGATCCACCGCAGCCAGTCCGAACCCTGCTTGGAGATGTGGCCGTGCCGGACGGTCAGATCCGAGCTGCGGACGGTTGGGGTGAGGCCCGCCCACGCGGTGAGCTTGCGGGCGGAGGGGAAGCGGCTGATGTCACCGATCTCGGCAAGGATGATGAGGGCGGTGAGCGTGCCCACCCCCGGCAGCTGGGTGAGGGTTTTGACTCGCGGATCACCACGGGCGTGCGCGACCAGCTGTTGGTCCAGGGCGTCGATCGGCCCTTTGAGCGCGTCCATCAGGACCAGGAGATCGTCGACCACGCGGTGCGAGGCGTCCGGCAGGTCCAGGCCGTCGAGCCACACCCGGCCCGGAGCGGTGAAGTAGCTGCCGGAGCGGTCGCAGCCGTAGTCCGCCAGGACGGCATGGACACGGTTGCGCAGTAGCGTGCGCAGACGCACCAGCTGGCAGCGGTGGCGCAGCAGGGCCCGTTGCTGGCGCACATCCAGCGGGGCGATCCACGCCTCCGGCAGCAGATCCGCGCGCAGCAGCTGGGCAAGGGTTGCCGCGTCGACCTTGTCGTTCTTCAGCCGCGCGGAGGCGATGGCCTTGCACCGCAGCGGGTGCACCAGGTGCGGCTCGAAGCCGTAGTCCTCCAGCAGTTCCACCAGCCAGCCCCAGCCGTAAGCGGCCTCGAAGGCCACCGGCGCCCCGATCGGAAGATCCCCGATCACGGAGAGCACCGTCTCGACCCCGTTGGGCACGTTCCGATTCACCTGCACCGCACCGTCGTGATCAACAACCGCGATCTGCGAGCGCTTGCGGTGCACGTCGATGCCGACGTAGACCGACATTGAGGGCCTCCTTTCCGAGCACGTATGGGACCCGGAACCAGAATCCACCGGGCTGTGCAGGGAAGGGGGCCCGGCCCTCATAGAGTCAGGTCA
>NZ_JBSFJX010000529.1:0-1482 GCF_053598275.1 Streptomyces sp. NPDC001156
CTGGGGGCGAAACCCCGTTTCCTGCCCTGCTCCGCAGGGGTCCGATTCCTCCCCGGCCTGAAGGCCGGGGCGTCCTCGGAGGCATTTGGTGAAGGGGCCCAACCTGACCGTCCGGCCCGGCGGCCCGCGCCTGGTTCAACGCCGGTGGCTGCGGCGAGGTCTCCCGTGCTGCCGCCGGTCAGGTGCTGGTCTTCTTGCGCATCTCGCCGCCGCGGGAGCGGAAGACCACTCCGGCATCCGCGAGGAGGCGGTGCACGCTGCCGTAGGAGCGGTTCGTGGTTTTGGCGATGGCGCGAATGGACGTGCCGCTCTCGTACTGGGCCTTGAGTTCGGCCGCGACCTTGTCGCGGGCCGGTCCCGCCATCAGCTTGCGGGCCGGTGTCTTCCTGGACATCGCGGACTTCCCCTCTCGAAGGGACATCAGATGCCGCCATGATCGCGTGCGGTGGCCGAGCGGGGCCACCGGTTCGGCCCAACTGTCACTGCCCGCCGATACGGTGGGCCCGTACAGGAACAGGCACGGTGGAAGGGCGGCAGGCATGGCGGGCGAGACGCTGGTGACGGTGGTGGGCAATCTGACCGCCGATCCGGAACTGCGGCACACAGGCTCCGGACTGCCGGTGGCCAACTTCACGGTGGCATCGACTCCCCGCACATTCGACCGGGAGCGCAGCGAGTTCGTCGACGGAGAGCCGCTGTTCCTGCGCTGCTCGATCTGGCGGGCGGCGGCGGAGAACGCGGCGGCGAGCCTGGCCCGGGGAGCACGGGTGATCGTGACCGGGCGGCTCAAGCAGCGCACCTTCGACGACAACGAAGGCCAGCGCCGTACCGTCATGGAGCTCGACGCCGAGGAGGTTGCTATCTCCCTCGCCTACGCACGCGCCCAGGTCACCAAGACCTACCGCCAAGGCGGCACACCGGCGAGCGCGCCCGGCCCCGCCGCCCCAGGTGTGCCGCCGCAGAACGGGCAGGCGCAGGGTCAGCCGGCTGCCGAACCGGACCCTTTCTGATCCTGGCCGCCGGGCACGCAGACGTGACTGTGGTCGTTGGTGAGTGACATGAGCAGAAGATCGCGACGGCATCGCCGTCCCGCCCGTCGTCGAGGTGGTCCCCGTGCAGCAGCCGTTCCCCCTGGACGACCTCGACGCGGCAACCCCGGCCGACGAACCTCTCCTCACAGCGCTCATCGCGGCGGCCGACACGAGTGACCCGGCTCTGTACCAGCGGCTGGGACAGCGGCTCGGCCGGGAAGTGCCCAGCGACGCGGCCCGCGCCCGGTGGCAGACCGACGTCCTCCAGCTGCACCAGCTCTACCGGTACAAGTGACCCGTCCGAGCGTGTGGGGCTCGTAAAGTCATCGCTGCAGGTGGGAGCTCGTGTGCAAGACCCCTCGACGGTGGCTGGGATGCTGCACCAGTGATCATCTCGCTGCTGTACCGGGCCACCCGGGCGTTGCTGTCCGTGCCTGCGGTCCTACTGCGC
>NZ_JBSFJX010000530.1:0-1482 GCF_053598275.1 Streptomyces sp. NPDC001156
TCTGACCAGCCGCTGCAGCTCAAGCCCAGTCACTTTCACCCAAGCCCCGAGCAGGCACCGGCATGCCCTCGGCTGCTGTGATTTTCCGGCCAGAGAAACAACACGCTTCACTCATCCGTACTACCTCTATGCTGGGCCATTCACTGCAGTGACCACCGCTGTTCAATCAGCGGCCCGAGAACACACGTGCAAGGGCGCTCGGCGCCTGCGCCACAGATCTGACACACCCGGTTAGATACGAGGAGGGTCAACATCATGTCGGAGAGCACCACGGCAACTACCGGACTGACGTCGCAGTACGCCGCCCAGGTGACCAGCGACCTCGAACGCAACGCCAAGGAGCAGGACCGCATCAGTTCGGACATCGCCGCGCTCCAGGAGCAGCTGGCTGCTCTGCAGCACGACCACTCCGTGCTGGTCAACGTGCAGCAGGCACTGGACGTTTCGCCCACGTCGGCGCAGCCTGCGGCCGCTCCGCACAGTACCGCAGTGCCCGGTCCCCGTAACAAGGAGACGGCTGGTGAGTCTGGCGCCGGAAAGCGGACACGAGGGAAGAAGGCAGCCGACGCACAGGACCGCACCGCGACCAAGAAGGCGGTGGCCGGCAAGAAGCCCGCGGGCAACGCCGTAGCCGCAAAGGCGACCCGGCCCACGCTGGTCGAGCTCATCCGCAGCCATCTCACCAAGCAGAGCGAACCGCGCTCCGCGGCCGAAGTCACCACCGCACTCGAAACGGCCCACCCCGAGCGCGGCATCAAGACCACCGTCGTGCGCACCACCCTCGAAAACCTCGTGGCCAAGAACCAGGCCCAGCGCACCAAGCAGGGCTCCTCCGTCTACTACACCGCCCCCAACCTGGCCGGGCAGACGGCCGCAACGTCCCAGGACGAGGCGCAGCCCGAGCAGACCGAGTAAAACCGCAGGCAGCACGCTGCCGCTGCGGCGGCAGCCAGCCGTACCGGCCGCTAAGCCTCGATCCACCGACGTGGTTTGAAAGTGATCTTCTGGTGGGCTTCGGTCGGGTTCTGTGCCGGGTGGGCCGGGTGTGGGTAGGTGGTATCCGCTGGTCTGCCCAGCTTTTCCACAGGTTCGGTTCCGGTCGGGCCCTGGCGGGCGGGGGGGCAGGGACGGTCAGGCGGGTTCGGGCGGGGCGTGGACGGTGTCGAAGAGGTGTCTCCAGGCGTGCTGCCAGGGCCAGTTGTGCGGCAGGTGCAGGGTGATGCGCCGTGCGGAACGGGCGATCCGGGCCGGGACGTGGATCAGGTGGGCACGAAGGGTCGCGGTGGTGGCCCTGGTGTGGAAGGCGGAGGCGAGCGCGCCGGTGGCACGCAGCAGGTTGTAGGTGAGGGCCCACAGGGTGAGCCAGGCGGAGTTGGCGTGGAAGTGTCCGGAGGGCAGGTGGGCGAGGGCGGAGGCTTTGCTGTCCGCGATGACCTGCTCGATGACGGCGTGGTGGCGGTGTTCCCGCTCCGCCTGGAGCGT
>NZ_JBSFJX010000531.1:0-1481 GCF_053598275.1 Streptomyces sp. NPDC001156
CTCAACCTCTCCCCACACCCGGCGACCAACGCCCGTCAGCCTGGCACAGCCCGAATCCCCAACGCGAGCTCACACGATTAACACCAGTCACCTAGAGCGGCCGGGGCTCGCGTCATCCATCCCCTACGCGCGGGCCCCGGCCTCACCCCCTTTCTTGGCTGCCGTACCTCGACCTGCTTTGGACTGACGACAGATGACGACACCGATGACCGTTACCCGACCCGCCCGCTTGGGGAGACCTCGAGTCGTTGCGCTGATCCCTGCCCGCAACGAGTCCGACCGGATCGCCGCAGCGATCGACGGGCTCCACGCCCAGACCCTCGCCCCGGACGAGGTCATCGCGGTCACGAACAACTGCACCGACAACCACGCCACCCGCGAGGCCGCCCGCGACGCCGGCGCCTGGGCACTGGACCTCCACGGCATCGAGGGCAAGAAAGCTGGTGCTCTCAACGAGGCCCTGGACCGGGTACTGCCGGGGCTCGCGGACGAGGACCTGGTCCTCATCCAGGACGCGACACCGTCCTCGTGCCCGGGTTCGTTGAGCACGCCGCGGCGGCCATGAACCGCCGTGTCGGCGCGGTCGGCGGCGTCTTCTACGGCGAGGCCGGCGGCGGACTCCTCGGCCACCTGCAGCGGATGGAGTACCAGCGGTACGCGTGGGAGATCCACCGCAACCATGACCGCGCGGTCGTCCTCACCGGCACCGCCACCCTGTTCCGGGTGCGGGTGCTGCGCGAGGTGAAAGCGGCACGGCTCGACGGCCGCCTGCCCGGGGGCAGTTCGTACTACACGACCGAGTCGCTCACCGAGGACGACGAGATCACGAAGGCGATCAAGTCGCTCGGGTACCGCACGATGAGCCCGGCCGCCTGCAAGGTGACCACCGAGGTCATGCCCACGCTCCCGAAGTTGTGGGACCAGCGGATGCGGTGGCAGCGCGGGGCCCTTGAGAACCTGCGCTCCTACGGCCTCACGAAAGTCACGGCCCCGTACTTCGGCCGGCAGATCATGATGGGCGCCGGCGCAGCAGCGTTCGCCCTGTACCTGACCTTCGTGACGCTGCAGCTGGTCTACCTCGGCCGGATCGGCGTCAGCCCCTTCTGGACCGGTATCGGCGCGATCTTCGTCGTCGAAAAGGTCGTGTCCGTGTGGCGCATGGGCTGGCCCACCCGACTCCTCGCGAGCGTCCTGGCTGTCGAACTCGCCTACGACCTGTTCCAACACGCGGTGTACTTCCGCGCCCTCATCGACCTCGCGCTACGGCGTGAGGAGCGCTGGGCCGCCACCTAAGGGCACCCAGCAGACCGCCCCAACCATCCAACCCTGAAAGGCACCACCACTCATGTACGGAATCGTCGGCGGAGGCACCATCGCCGGAGCCGGAGCCGAAGCCGAAGCCGAAGCCGAAGCCGAAGCAGGGTCGGCGCTGCTACCGAATCTGATCACCGACGTGGCGACCACGGACGCGACGGTGCCGG
>NZ_JBSFJX010000532.1:0-1456 GCF_053598275.1 Streptomyces sp. NPDC001156
CGCGGGAGACCAGTGCATCCACCACCGTTCGGGATGCGCCAGTTGACCAGGACTGGGTACAAGACTCACTCCTGCTCACTGACTAGGAACGGTCGGCTACCTGCTCAAAGACCGGGTGTTCAGCGACGACCAGTTCGTCGACGTGATCCGTACGGTCGCCGCGGGCGGCACGGTCATGGACCCTGAAGTGGTCACCAAGCTGCTCGGCCGCCGCAGCCGCGGCGAACGCGAACCCCGCTCCAGACTCACCGAGCGGGAACGTCAGGTGCTTGAGCTCATGGCCGAGGGACGCTCCAACAGCGCCATCGCGAACCGGCTCTTCATCAGCGAGAAGGCCGTGTCCAAGCACAGCACCAGCATCTTCACCAAGCTGGAGCTCGCCCCCTCAGACGACGACAACCGCCGGGTGTTGGCCGTGCTCGCCTACCTCATGTCCGTGCCGCGTGAAGGCCGCACTTCGTCAAGCCACTGAGCTGATCAAGATCAAACCATTGCCGGGCTGGGCCGGCGGCTCAAGCGCCGGGCGTAGCCCAGTGTTGTCCAGAAACCCAGGGAGGGTCCGCGACAACCACACCGTTCATGAACCGAGAAGGAATGACGCGCCGTCGCATGCTCGGAGCCGCGCTGGCAGTTAGGGTCGCCGTGCCGATGGGCGCCGCACACCAGGCATGGAGGGCTTCGATCGCCCCGGGCCCGGTGCAGCTCACTCTGCCGGTGCCCACCGGACCGTACCCAGTGGGCACGGTGCCCCTCGTCGTCCACCTGCGCGTACGGCGGCTGGTCTGTCCGGCCCTGGGGTGCCGGCGGCCAGACCTTCCGCGAGCAGGTTCCCGGGCTGCTGGAGCTGCTCAATATCGCCCACGGCGTCACCACCGTCCGGGACGCCGGCGACGCGTATGGCACCTCTGGGGACGCGGCGCGAGCGGCGACCGAACGCGGTCACCTGGGACCGCGTCTGTCGATCGCCGGGTCTTTCGTCACCCGGGGCCGCCGCCGCTGGCCCAACAGCGTGCAGATGTCGGGGCCCGAGCAGGCCGCGGAGATCGTGGCGCGGGCGGCGGACGGCGGCCATCGCTGGATCAAGTCGTACGAGGGCCTCGACGCCGCCGACATCGCCGCCCTCGTGACCGCCGCTGAACGGCGTGGCCTCGGAGTCATGGGCCATGTGCCCACCACGCTGCGGCACGAGCAGGCGCTGCTTCGACACCCAGCATGTGTTCGGCGTACCCGACCCCGCCGATCTCGGCGCGGACACCGTCCTGTGCCGGTCCACCGACTGGCAGGGCGTCACCGACCGGCGTCTGGACGAAGTCGTCCGGCACAGCGTCTCTAATCAGCTAAGCGATCCTGGGTTGGATTGTGTTTCCGGGATCGTTTCCCACCGTGGTGGGGAGGCGT
The DNA here is from genome assembly GCF_053598275.1 of Streptomyces sp. NPDC001156. NCBI lineage: Bacteria > Bacillati > Actinomycetota > Actinomycetes > Kitasatosporales > Streptomycetaceae > Streptomyces > Streptomyces sp. NPDC001156. The sequence goes on from NZ_JBSFJX010000532.1 coordinate 1,399, forward strand.
GGGCGTGGAGGTGGAATCCCGCGCCGAGTGCTGCCCCTCGTGGCCGGTGGCCGGTGGT
>NZ_JBSFJX010000533.1:0-1452 GCF_053598275.1 Streptomyces sp. NPDC001156
CGCGGGTTGTACGACGCGCTCGGTGGACGCAGCGACACCAAGCAGGCCCAGATGGCCATGCTCTGGGTGCTCAACCTCTCCGACGGCGAGCACAGTCTGCTGGACGTCGCCGAGCGGTCCGGGCTGCCGTTCGACACCGTGGCCGCCGCGGCCGATGCCCTGCGCGGCGCCGATCTCGTCAAGGAATGACGCACATGACCACCCAGGGGGAGAAGACGACGGTACCGGCCGGGTCCGCCAGGCGGGCCCTCGTCGGCAGGCTGTCCTGGGGACTGGCCGACCAGGCGGCCTCCAGCATCAGCAACTTCGCGGTGGGGCTCTACGTGGCCCGCTCGCTGGGGGTGACCGCGTTCGGTGTCTTCAGCCTGGCCTGGGTGACCTACGGCGTGGTGCTCAACGTCTCCCGCGGCCTGGCCACCGACCCGCTCGTGGTCCGCTTCAGCGGTGTGCCGGAGGCCTCCTGGCGCGGGGCGGTGGCCCGGTCCACGGGTACCGCGCTCGGCGTCGGTGCGGCCCTCGGAGTGGCGTGTCTGGCGGCCGGGCTCGGCCTCGGCGGCCGCGTGGGGCCCGCCTTCGCCGCCCTGGGCCTCATGCTGCCGGGGCTGCTGCTCCAGGACGCCTGGCGGTTCGCGTTCTTCGCCGCCGGCAACGGGCGCAAGGCGTTCCTCAACGACGTCGTGTGGGGCATCGCCCTCGTCCCTGCCATGGTGGTGGCGGCCCACGTGGACACCGTGGCCGCCTTCGTGCTCGCCTGGGGCGCCTCCGCCACGGTGGCCGCGGGGTACGGCTACCTCCAGTCCGGCATCCGGCCCCGGATGGCCGAGGCCCGCGGCTGGCTGCGCGAGCAGCGCGATCTCGGCTACCGGTACCTGGTCGAGAACGTCAGCCTCAGCGGCGCCAGCCAGGTGCGGGCGTACGGGGTCGGTGTGATCGTCGGCGTCGGCGCGGTGGGCGCCATCCGGGGCGCCGAGCTCCTGATGGGCCCGTTCCTCGCCGTGCTGATGGGTCTCTCGCTGGTCACCGTCCCGGAGGCGGCACGGGTGCTGCGCCGGGCCCCGCACCAACTGGGCAGGTTCTGCCTCCTCCTGGGCGGGGGACAGGCCGCCGGAGCGCTGCTCTGGGGCTCGGCGCTGCTGCTGATGCCGGACCGGCTCGGCGACCTGGCGCTCGGCGACGTCTGGCACTCCTCCTCGCACCTCGTCGTGCAGATCACCCTCAGCGTCGCGGGAGCGGGCCTCGGCACCGGCGCGGCGGCCGGTCTGCGCGCCCTCGGCGCGGCCCGGCGCAGCCTGCGCTGCCAGCTGTTCGCCTCCGCCTGCTACGTCGGCGGCGGACTCGGCGGCGCGGCCGCCGCTGGCACGGCCGGCTCGGCCTGGGGCGTCGCCGCCGCGACCCTCAGCGGCTCGGCCGTCTGGTGGCTGCAACTGCGGTCCGCCCTGCGCGAGCACCACC
>NZ_JBSFJX010000534.1:0-1425 GCF_053598275.1 Streptomyces sp. NPDC001156
GCAGAGGCGGGCGCGGTGTTGGTGGCGGCGGCGCCAGGTGGACCACCACAGCAGGTGGGGGCGGTCTCGTCGGGGCGGCGGAAGGATCAAGGCCCTTAGCAGGCGGAGGAGTTCGTGGCTGCTGAGGGGGACGAGGTCGGCCTCGGCGGGGTCGTTCCGGCCAGTCTGGGCGGCACGTTCGAGAGCGGCGGTGACGGCCAGGAAGGCGTGGGCGACCAGGGCGATCACGCTCCAGCGGTGCCAGGAGTTCCAGCAGGTGACCTGGCCTTTGTCGAGGTGGCAGATCTCCTTCGCGTCCTGGAAGTCGTCCTCCACCCGCCACCTGCGGCACACCAGTGACACCAGTCGCGCCAGCGTCACCGGCCCGGGGGCGAAGCAGCGGTAGTAGGACACGGTGCGGGTGTAGCGGTGCCGGCGGATCAGCAGCACGGACGTCCCCGTGTCGAGGTCGTGCCCGTCAGGGGCGTCGTCGGCGATGACCTCGATCATCGCCCAGTCGTAGTCGCGTACGCCTTTCTGCCCCGCGCCGGTCCGCATCCGCTGCCAGGCCCGCTTCGGCAGCCGGGCGGCGACCTGGGCCACGCTCAGCCTCGCGGCCGGGGTGGTGACCTGGTGGTTGGAGCGCACTCCCACGACGTAGCCCAGGCCCAGCTCGCGGCAGGCGCTACGCAGCTCCCGCCCTCCGTAGACCTCGTCGCCCAGGAAGAACGAGGCGGGTATGCCCTGCCGGCCGGCGGTGCGGAGCATGTCCTGCGCGAGGTGGGGCTTGGTGGCGAAGCACAGCTCGTCGGGGACACCGGTCAGCTCACGGCGTTCCTCGTCTGCGGCCCACTCCTTGGTGAAGTACAGGCGCCGGTCGATCAGGCAGTGCCCGGCGGACGTGGCGAAGGTGAGGTGCACCGCGACCTGGCACAGGGCGACTCCGCCGACCGAGCCGGAGTACTGGCGGGCCGCGGCCACCGCGTCGGTGGAGGACTTCGCGTCTCCCGTCTCATCCGCGATCAGGATCCCGTCGCCGTCGTCGAGCAGGTCCACGGCCCAGGCCACCGTCCGCTTGAGCACCGCTTGTTCGTCCCACACCGCACGGGACAGCAGATGGTGCAGGCGGTGCGGGCCCCGCTCACCGATCGCTTCGGCCAGGCTCCAGCAGTTGACGTCCTCGAGTTCCATCAGCATGCCCCGGGTCATCCGTGCGAACGTCTCCCGGGTCTCGGAGCGGGCGAAACAGTCGGCCACCGAAGCCAACAGGCCCCCGAACGCGATGTCGTGGCCTTCGTGGTCTACCGTCGTCGAAGCGGCCGTCTCGTTCTGATGTTGCGTCACACCACATCATGATCAAGGCGGCCGTCCTCGTGTCCCCAGCCATCCCCTCAAGCCGCTGAACAGCAGCAACGGGCATCGGCAGACCTATCTACAGCTGCCGTA
>NZ_JBSFJX010000535.1:0-1421 GCF_053598275.1 Streptomyces sp. NPDC001156
GTCGGACAATACGACCTCGACAGCACGCGGACCCCGATGCGACATAGAAATAGTCTACAGACTTAGACTCGCCATTTCCGGCGCGTCACACTAGGCATGCACCGCTCAATTTCGAAGACCCCGATCGCACCGGGTCGAGATGCGGGGCTCCAGTCGACTTGAAGATATTGAAGTAAACGTACCAAGGTGGTGTATTCCATGTCTGTTGTTGTCATTGTGGGTGCCGGAGTAATCGGCCTGTCCTGGTCCCGGCTGTTCGCCGAGCATGGGTGGGAGGTCCGGCTCAACGACCCCCGCTCCGACCTGCGCGACCTGGTCGCGCAGCATCTGGCCGACGTTGCGGTCGATGTCGCCCCCGACCTTTCCGACGCGCTCGAAGGCGCCGACTTCGTCCAGGAGGCGGGTCCGGAGCGCATCGAGATCAAGCGCGAGCTCTACACCACACTCGCCGCCCATACCCGCCCAGACGTCGTTCTCGCCTCGTCGAGCTCAAGTCTGTTGCCGTCCGCGATCGCCGAAGGAAACCCAGCCGCGGATCGGATCCTCATCGGCCACCCGTTCAACCCGCCGGAGCTGATGCCGCTGGTCGAGGTCGTCCCAAGCTCTGCCACCAGCGCGATCGCAATCGACCGGGCCGTCGATGTCTACCGGAGCTTGGACAAGCTGCCGATCACCCTCAAGAAGGAGATCCCTGGGTTCGTCGGCAACCGGCTCCAGAAGGTCTTCGCCGACCAGGCCACCTACCTGGTCCAGGAGGACGTCATCACCGCCGGTGACCTGGACGAGCTCGTCAAAGCGTCCCTCGGTCTGCGTTGGGCCACCATCGGGCCATTCGAGTCCCGACACCTCGGCGGCGGATCGGGTGGCATCCGCCACGTCATCGCTCATATCGGCTCCCAGATGACGTTCGAGATCGGCACCCCAGACCCCACCAAGACCGACCAGGTCATTGCCCAGGTCGAGGAGACGTACGGCGCCGGTCCGCAGGCCTACGAACACCTGGCCTCCCGCCGCGACCGGCGTACCCGCGCCGTAAGCGCAGCCCTCACCGCCAGTGACGCCGCCGCGGAAGGAGCGACAGAGTAACCGAATTCGAGCAGCGGCTGCCGGCCGCACCGGCCACGAACGCCGACCTCGATCCGTACCTGCACATGGGCGATCTCCTGGCTGGCATCGACGCGCGCACAGTCCGCATCGAGGGGCTCATAGTGCCCGCCGCGTGCCCGTTCCGAGGGGATGCAGCGGGGAACGACGGGCCAACTCGCGCTCTGTCCCAGGTCGGAGTCTCGGCAGGTCGGCCAGGACTCGCATACGCCGTCTTCCAAACTAGTGCCGCATCAGGCAACGTTCGCCCTGTTGACGACCTCGCGGGGACGTTCGTCGGCAGCGTGTTTGTTCCGCCAGATGATGTAGCGGCGGAT
>NZ_JBSFJX010000536.1:0-1413 GCF_053598275.1 Streptomyces sp. NPDC001156
TAGAGTGCGGTCACGAGGGTGTCCAGGTTCGTCGTCACAAACGATCATGGACACCCTCTCCTTGCGCCCGCAGGCATTCGGAAAGACTCGTCTAGGATCGGCTTGAGTTCTACTTCCTGGTCGATCTTCTGGAAGTGGTGAATGCTCTCCTGCAGGCCTTTCGTGATCGGTAGGTCACAGGTCCGGATGATGTCGCGCCCGTTGGCCTTGGCAGTGGCCTGGGCGACGGTCAGCAGATCGTAGAGCTTGGCGTCGACGAAGTCGCTGTAGCGCTTGAGATCGTTCTTGTCGACGTCCAGCCCCGCGGCCGCGCGGAAGAACCTTTCGAACCTGGCGATGGACATCACGGTCATGACGGCAACCTCCGGTTGCGGGCGCCGGGGTGGCTCCTGGCGCCTGGGCTTCCCAGTCAGCCTGGCCGACGGGGCGCGGGAACGCATGCGCATGTCGGGACCAATTAGCCTCCCTGAATTACCCTGCCAGGCCCAGGCGTCCCATCGCCCGGGTAATTGGACAGGCGTGTGATACCCGCGGGTGTGGCCATTTTTGGTATCTTTGTTCGTGCTGGCCAGCCTGGGCAGCCGGGTGAATTCGGGCCCGGTCGGACGCAGGCCGCATGAGCCCTGGCGCCACGACGCGAGACCGGTTGGAGCGCCCAAAGGCCCGGGAAGCCCGTCTCGACGCGTCCGACTCCGGGCCGGTGACCGGTTTGGCCATTGCTGCCGCACGCGGCTCAGCTGGCCCACCCCACGTTCCAGGAGTTTCGACGCATGAAAACTCCTATGGCCGAGGCAGTCGGAATCTACCTCGGCGCGACCAATTCCGTGACGCCGCGTGGCAGGGCGGGGAGGCCGCGGTCATCCCCGACTCCGCGGGCAGCCGTACCACCCCGTCAGTCGTCGCCTTCACCGCCACTGGCGAACCCCTTGTCGGCCAGCTCGCCCGCATGGAGGCGATCCCCAACACGAAGGGGACCATCTACTCCGCCAAGTGTTTCACCGGCCGCTGCTTCGACGAAGTCCCCGACGAGGCCAAGGTTGACGGCTTCGATATCGTCCCCGACGAGCACGGCAACGCGCGCTTCAGGATCCGCGACAAGCTGTGCGCGCCGGAGGAGATCAGCGCGCTGGTGCTGGTCGCCGACGACGCGGGCAACACGTGACGGAGGCGGTCATCACCGTGCCGCCCACTTCAACGACGCCCAGCCCATGGCGCCCCAAGGACGCCGGACGCACACCGGGCCTCGACGTGCTGCGCATATCAACAAGGCCGCACTCGCCTTCGGCCTGGACAAGAAGCAGCACGAGACCGGGCTCGTCTTAGCCTCGATCCACCGACCGATGCCTATGGATGACGCTTGGGGAAATGAAGAAGTGCCTTGTGACCTGCGATGATGGGAGTTCTTCACGCTTC
>NZ_JBSFJX010000537.1:0-1410 GCF_053598275.1 Streptomyces sp. NPDC001156
TGTGACGCGCCGGAAATGGCGAGTCTAAGTCTGTAGACTATTTCTATGTCGCATCGGGGTCCGCGTGCTGTCGAGGTCGTATTGTCCGACGAGGAGCGTGAAGAGCTGTCGCTCTGGGTAGGCGGCGCGGTGCGTCCCCGCCTCGCTGAGCGGGCGCGGATCGTCCTGGCGTGTGCGGATGGGGCATCAAACGCGCGAGCTGCGGCCGACTTGGGCGTGACTGCGGCGACAGTGGGTAAGTGGCGCTCCCGTTTTGCGGCCCACCGCATGACGGGTCTGGCGGACGATCCTCGGCCGGGCCGGCGCAAGCCGGATCTGGTACTCACTGAGGCCGAGCGCGCGCAGTTGACGCGCTGGGCGCGGCGGGCGAAGACCGCACAGTACCTGGCTCTGCGCGCGAAGATCGTCCTGCGCTGTGCGGAGGGCGGGACGAACAAGCAGGTCGCTGCAGACCTCGGGGTGGCCCAGGCGACGGTGAACCGCTGGCGGTCGCGGTTCGTCGCCTCGCGCCTGGAGGGTCTGATTGACGAGCCGCGTCCTGGGCGGCCGCCCTCGATCCTGCTCGACCAGGTCGAGGACGTGCTCGTGGCCACCTTGGAGTCCACCCCGGGCAATGACACGCACTGGTCGCGTGCCTCGATGGCGAAGCGCACCGGATTGTCGAAGTCCACCATTGGGCGGATCTGGAAGAAGTTCGACCTCAAGCCGCACATCCAGGACTCATTCAAGCTCTCCACCGACCCGCAGTTCGTCGAGAAGGTCGTCGACGTCGTCGGCCTGTACCACAACCCGCCTGAGAAGGCTGTGGTGTTGTGCGTGGATGAGAAGGCGCAAATCCAGGCCCTGGACCGGTCCCAGCCCGTGCTGCCGATGATGCCGGGCATGCCCGAGCGCCGCACTCACGACTACCTGCGGCACGGCATCACCAGCTTGTTCGCCGCCTTCAACATCGCCGACGGCACCGTCATTCACGCCCTGCACCGCCGCCACCGGGCGATCGAGTTCAAGAAGTTCCTGATCAAGATAGACAAGGCAGTGCCCGCCGACCTCGACGTACACCTGGTCTGCGATAACTACGCCACCCACAACACGCCCGAGATCAAGACGTGGCTGGCCACACACCCCCGCTTCCATGTCCACTTCACTCCCACCGGCTCGTCATGGATTAACCAAGTCGAGCGATGGTTCGGCCTGTTGACCGACAAGCTCATCCGCCGCGGTGTCCATACCTCCGTAAACGCCTTGGAGAACGACATCAAGGCGTGGATCGAGACCTGGAACGAGGACCCCAAGCCCTTCACCTGGACCAAGACCGCCGACGAGATCTTGAACTCGCTCGCCGACTACCTCGCCAAGATCTCCCCACCCGGAACTGAAACAAGCTAAATACTTAGACTCGCCATTTCCGGC
>NZ_JBSFJX010000538.1:0-1376 GCF_053598275.1 Streptomyces sp. NPDC001156
GCGGGAGACCAGTGCATCCACCACCGTTCGGGATGCGCCAGTTGACCAGGACTGGGTACAAGACTCACTCCTGCTCACTGACTAGGAACGGTTGGATCGGCGGGAGGCCAAGCAGCTGGGGCTGGAGTGGATCAGTGAGCGCACGCTGAAGCGGATGGCCGCTCAGTACGCCGAGCACGGCCTGATGGGTCTGCCGGACGGGCGGTGGACGCCGCCACTGCGCGGTCGGCGGGCGATTACCGAGGAGATCGCCGAGGCGATCCGGGCCGTCCATGCCGAGTGTCTGCACCGTTCGAAGATCAGCATGACGACCAAGGAGCGGATGATCCACCAGTACGTGCTGGAGAAGTTCGGCGATCAGGTGCAGGTGCCGCACCGCACCACGCTGGCGAAGGTGTGGAAGGAGTGGTTCGGTCCGCAGGGCTCCCGCCGGCGTTACGTCCGCTCCGCCGCGGTGGTGGAGACGGGGCAGGCCCAAGTGGTGATCAGCCGGCCGGGGCAGGTGGTGGTGCTGGATTCCACTCCGCTGCCGGTGAAGGTCCTGGACGACGTCTTCGGCATGCCGATCTCGGTGCACCTCACGCTGGCGCTGGACGCCCACACGCATTCGCTGGTGGCCTTCCGGCTCACGCCGCTGTCGGAGTCGTCGGTGGAGGTGGCGATGCTGCTGCGGGACGTGGTGCTGCCGCTGCCGATGCGCTCGGACTGGGGCGAGGAGATGGAGTGGCCCTACCCCGGCGTTCCGGCCGCGCTGGTGGCGGAGTTCGCCGGGCACTGGGTGGCCGGGCCGGGCTGCCGTTCTTCGCCCCGGAGACGGTGACCAGCGATCACGGCAGCGTCTACAAGAACCACCACGTCGTCTCGGTGGCCCGCCGGCTGGGGATCGATGTGCTGCCGGCCCGCGCGATGCGTCCGACCGACAAGGTCGCCTGCGAGCGGGCGTTCTCCGGAATCCAGTCGCTGCTCCTGGAGTTGCTGCTCGGCTTCCGGGGAGTCGATGTCGCCGATCGCGGCGCCGATCCCGAGGCCGATGCGGTCTGGACGCTGGCCGTCCAGGTGGGCCTGAGCGCCGAGCAGGCGGCCGCGGCCGGTCATCGCATCCAGAGCGTGGACCTCGACTTCAACGCGGCCCAGGGTGCCAACTTGTATGCCGACGGTTACCGGGGCCACGCCCGGATGGTGGTCGACCTCGACGGTGGCGTCCTGCTCGGGGTCACCTTCGTCGGCCCGGGGGTCAGTGAGCTGCTGCACTCGGCCACCGTCGCGGTGGCGGGCGAGGTTCCGCTCAAGCGTCTGAGGCACGCGATCGCCTGTTTCCCGACGGTCAGCGAGATCTGGCTCTTCCTCCTGGCCGCCTACGAGCGCGAACACGACTG
>NZ_JBSFJX010000539.1:0-1367 GCF_053598275.1 Streptomyces sp. NPDC001156
ATGCTCACCTGCGGCCCCATCACCCTCGTCCTGCCGTGGGAGCGACCCCCCACTCGCACCGGCTGACCCACACCGATGCCGGGAGAGCCAGAAATAGTGGAACACAGCGATCCCCCCACCCCCATGGTGCCGCCCCAGGTCGCCAGGCTGGTGGCACGCAGCACAGTACACCGGCACCGCCGGCAAGGTCACCAATTGCCAGGTCGGCGTCTCGCTCCACCTCGCCTCCGACCACGCTTCTGCGGCGGTCAACTGGCGACTGTTCCTGCCCCAGACATGGGATCCCGCCTCGGCGAAGGCCGATGCGGGCAAGGTCGCCCGGCGTGCCGCATGCGGGATCCCGGACGACGTCGGGCATGTGGAGAAGTGGCAGCTGGCCCTGGACATGGCCGATGAGATCCGCTCCTGGGGGATCGAGGTGCCGCTGGCCATCGCGGACGCCGGATACGGCGACGCTGCCGCGTTCCGCCACGGACTGCAGGCCCGCAGCCTGAATTATGTCGTGGGGATCTCCAGCACGCTGTCGGCTCAGCCCGCCGACGCGGTGCCGGTGGCCGAGCCGTACTCCGGGATGGGACGCCCGCCGGTGGCCAAGTATCCCGACAAGCCGCAGTCGGTGAAGGAACTGGTCATCTCGGCAGGGCGGAAGGCAGCTCGGCCGGTGCAATGGCGGGAAGGCTCCCGGCCCGGCACCGGCCGCTTGGGCCGCAAGCGGATGTACTCCCGCTTCGTGGCCTTGCGCATCCGGCCTGCCGGACGCGAGGTCCGGCAGGCCACCGACGGTCCGGAGCTGCCGGAGTGCTGGCTGCTGGCCGAATGGCCTGCCGGCGAGAGCGAGCCGGTGCAGTTCTGGCTGTCCGACCTGCCCTCCGGCATGCCCCTGACCACACTGGTCCGGCTCGCCAAGCTCCGCTGGCGCATCGAGCACGACTACCGGGAGATGAAGCAGGCCCTGGGCCTGGCCCACTTCGAGGGCCGAACCTGGGGCGGCTGGCACCACCACGTCACCCTTGTCTCCGTCGCGCACGCCTTCTGCACACTGCAACGACTGGCCCGGGCCCCAAAAGACGTGGCGTCGGCCTGAGCCTTTACCAGGTCCTCCGCGAGCTACAGACACTGCTCGCGGTCTGGACCGGCGCCTGCCCGACCTGCCGCCGCGACATACCAGCACTAATACAGACCTGACCAAGCCCTACTAGAAACGGAGCCATCACAGACCACCGCGCCAGTCCCCGACCCTAATATGTAGAGTTCTTTGTCAAGAGCGCAGGAAGAGTTGGGGCCCGCCGGAGTGGACCAGGGTGGTGTTGTGGGGTCGGCGGGAGGCCGGGGTGCGTGTCGTGCGACGACGCGCGGTCAGCCTAATA
>NZ_JBSFJX010000540.1:0-1359 GCF_053598275.1 Streptomyces sp. NPDC001156
GAGTGGTGTGCATCGTGAAGTAGCAGGTCGCGGGGCTGGTGTGCGTCGGCTCCGGGGTACTCATGCTGGTGACGGGCGGGTGACTTCGGTGGAGATCGTCGGTCAGCGGGCGACTTCCCGGTTCGTGAGGACCAGCAGGGCCCGCACCAGCGCGGTCGCCCACTTCGGGTCGGTGCGGACCTTGCCGAGGACGCGCCAGTTCTTCAGGTGCGCGAAGCCGTGCTCGACCGGGGCCCGGACCGCGGCCAGCGCCCTATTCGACAGCTTCTGGCCCCTGGTCAGGGGCTTGTTGCGGGCGGCCTTGTAGCCGGTGATCACCGCCGGATCGGCGTCCAGGCCGCTGTCGTCGAGGCCGACGAAGCCCAGGTCGGCGATCGCGCCGAGGCCGGCCGCGCGCAGGTGGGCCGTCAGTCCGTCGTGGCGGCAGGCGGTGATCTCCGAGGTGCGTCCGGGCCTCACCGCGCTCACCCAGACCAGGCGGCCCTTGTCGTCGGTGAGCGCGATCACGAGCAGGCCATGGCACTTGTGCTTGCCGGAGTAGTTCTTCCGGTTCTCGGTCCCGGTGCGGCGGCGGGTGCGGATCAGAGAGCCGTCCAGCAGTACCACCCCGCCACCCGATCGGGCGATCTTCTTCAGGGCGCGGTCCAGGCGCGGGGCGCGGGCGGCCAGCAGGCCGACGACTTCCCGCACCCACCGTGACACCGTGGTGCGATGCACCCCGTTCCCGCCGGCCAGGTCGCCGGGCCGCTGGTCACAGCGCAGCACCGCCAGCACGATGCCGGCGATCTTCCCCGCGGGCAGGGCCCGCCACCTGGATCCGACCTTCTTCAGGTGGCTGCGGATGAGGTCGGCGAGCCAGTTCAAGGTGGCGCTCGACAGCGGCAGGCGGGCGGTGTAGACAAGACCGTCGGGGCCCTCGGCGAGACCGTTGTTTTTCTTCACACCAAACTCAACTGCCGCCGAGGGCCCTCCAGTTACGCCACTGTGGCATGCAGGGCCGGGACGGTTACAGGCGAGCGGTGAACTTCCCGTCGCCCAGTTTGCGCAGCCAGCCGCGGTCCGCGAGCTTGACCAACTTCGCCCGCAGCGGCTCCAACTTCCCCCGCACCTCCACTTGAAGGCCCAACTCCTCGCCCACCGTCCGCACCTGCACCGGACCGCCGACGGCCCGCACGATCTCCAGGATCCGGCGGTAGTCGCCGGGCAGTGCGGTCTCGTCCGGGCTGTCGCCGCGGTGCGGGACCAGCAGCACCGCCCGCCCGCCGACCTGCGCCGACGCCGGCGCGACGGCAGCCCGTTCCCCGGCGATCTGCTCGCTCATCCTTGCCAGAACCCGCTCGGCGACCGCGAGTTCGTCCC
>NZ_JBSFJX010000541.1:0-1349 GCF_053598275.1 Streptomyces sp. NPDC001156
CGTCTCCCACACCACCCGGCGCCAGGGACGCCCCTACGTCCTGGTCCTGACCAAGACGAAAGCCGTCTTCACCCGCGAACAGGCGACCCGCACCCACGCCGAGACCGACCTGGCGTGGCTACGGGACAAATGGCCCCGGTCGCGCGGCTGAGGGTGGCTGTTGATATCAGACGTTGATGTCAGGGCGAAAGACCTGGCCTGCAACTTCCGCGACAGCCCCCGACAGATCACGGTGGTCGTCAAAGCCGTCCTGACCTTGCAGTACCTGATCCGCGATCCCTTCGAGACGAACAAGAACGAGACCACAGCGTGACACTCCGCCCGGCCGGTGATCGACTCCTTCAGAAGAAGTCGATCACCACCCCCAACCTCGGACGGAGCATCAACTACCACCCCGTCAAGGCCCGCTCACCTGCGAGAACGAAGTTGGGGCACGCTCATTAGGCGTACTCATCTCTCCCGTCCCGGCCTGCGGCGATGACTTTACGAGCCCCGCAGGCCATCACGCAGCAAAGCCGGTTGTTCCACTGCGGGACATCACGATCTTCGTGATGGACGTGGTGTGTCCCAGGTTGAGCAGCATGCGGACGACGGTGACCACGTCGGCGACGGTGATCATCGTATCGACCGGGACGGTGTCGGCGGTCCAGGCCGCCATGTCGGTGTCGACGAAGGCCGGGGCAATGGCTGTGGCCATGACACCTTGCCGGATTCTTCGGCGTTGAGGGTTTCCACGAGCGAGATCAGCGCCGCCTTCGAGGCCCCGTAGACGGCAACGCCGGCTTCGGGATGTACTCCGGTGATCGATGAGAGCGCGATGATTCGCGTGCCTCGCCTCGGGGCGGCAGCGGCAGCGGCGCGCAGCATCGGCAGCGCGTGCTGCACCAACCTCGATTCTTCCAAGGGCTGACGGCGTCGTCGTGAGCGGCTGGCTGCCCGATATGTCCCGTGCCGTATCGGGACTGGCCGTCGCGTGACGCTGCGGGGCGTCGGGTTCCACGGGCCCGAGGGTGGTGCGGTGCTGTCCTTTCCGGTGTCGTCGGGGTGAGGGACTGCCGTCAGGTGAGGGCCGGGAGCTGGTGGGCCCGCTGCCAGGCGGTGGTGAATGCGCGTGTCCAGGGCCAGGTGCGGTCGAGGTGCAGGGTGCGCCTGCGGGCGTGGGCGGTGAGCCGGCCAGGCAGGTGGTACAGCTTCATCCGGATCGTCTCCGGCTCCGCGGCGGCGAGTTCGGGCTCGTCGTGCAGGAGGAGGAGACGGGTCCATGCGTCGAGGTCGGCGGCGATCGTGGCGGCCAGCACCCAGGCGGCGTTCAGCTGCCAGGACTTGGAGGGCAGCAACCCGAGGCCGAC
>NZ_JBSFJX010000542.1:0-1348 GCF_053598275.1 Streptomyces sp. NPDC001156
CGCGGGTTGTACGACGCGCTCGGTGGACGCAGCGACACCAAGCAGGCCCAGATGGCCATGCTCTGGGTGCTCAACCTCTCCGACGGCGAGCACAGCCTGCTGGACGTCGCCGAGCGGTCCGGGCTGCCGTTCGACACCGTCGCCGCCGCGGCCGACGCCCTGCACGACGCCGGACTGATCAAGGCATGACGCCGATGACCACCGAGAGCGGGACGACAGCGCCGGCGGTTCCGACCGGGCACGCCCGGGGGTCCGCCAGGCGGGCCCTCGTCGGCCGGCTGTCCTGGGGACTGGCCGACCAGGCGGCCTCCAGCGTGAGCAACTTCGTGGTGGGCGCCTACGTGGCCCGGTCGCTGGGGGTGACCGCGTTCGGTGTGTTCAGCCTGGCCTGGGTGACCTACGGCGTGGTGCTCAACGTCTCCCGCGGGCTGGCCACCGACCCGCTCGTGGTCCGCTTCAGCGGTGTGCCGGAGGCCTCCTGGCGCGGGGCGGTGGCCCGCTCGACGGGTACCGCGCTCGGCGTCGGGATCGCTGTCGGCGCGGTGTGTCTGGTGGTCGGGCTGGGTGTCGGCGGCCGAGAGGGACCCGCGTTCGCCAGCCTCGGCGTCGTGCTGCCGGCGCTGGTGCTGCAGGACGCCTGGCGGTTCTCGTTCTTCGCCGCCGGCACCGGGCGGAAGGCGTTCCTCAACGACGTCGTGTGGGGCATCGCGCTCGTCCCGGCCATGGTGGTGGCGGCCCACGTGGACAGCGTGGCCGCCTTCGTGCTCGCCTGGGGCGCGTCCGCCGCAGTGGCCGCCGGCTACGGCTGCCTCCAGTCCGGCATCCGGCCCCGGATGACCGAGGCGCGCGGCTGGCTGCGCGAGCAGCGCGACCTCGGTTACCGGTACCTGGTCGAGAACGTCAGCCTCAGCGGCGCCAGCCAGCTGCGGGCGTACGGGCTCGGCGCGATCGTCGGAGTGAGCGCGGTGGGTGCGGTGCGGGGCGCAGAGCTCCTGCTGGGCCCGTTCCTCGCCGTGCTGATGGGTCTGTCGCTGGTCACCGTCCCGGAGGCGGCACGGGTGCTGCGCCGGGCCCCGCACCGGCTCCGCACGTTCTGCCTCCTCCTGGGCGGGGGGCAGGCCGCCGGCGCGCTGTTCTGGGGCGCATCACTGCTGCTGGTGCCGGGCCGGCTCGGCGAGTTCGTGCTCGGCGACGTCTGGCACTCCGCCTCGCATCTCGTCGTGCAGATCACCCTCAGCGTCGCGGGCGCGGGCCTCGGCACCGGCGCGGCGTCGGGCAGCGGCTCGCCCGTGATCGCGGCCATCAGCGCGTCAACGCCGTCGTACTCGGCGGCCACGTCACACCACCT
>NZ_JBSFJX010000543.1:0-1340 GCF_053598275.1 Streptomyces sp. NPDC001156
AACTCGCTCGCCGACTACCTCGCCAAGATCTCCCCACCCGGAACTGAAACAAGCTAAATACTTAGACTCGCCATTTCCGGCGCGTCACACTAGTGTCCTGCGCCGGAGATCCGTCGGCAGAAGCGTGCGAGGGAGTCGAGGATCTCTTCTGCTGTCTTGGTCCAGATGAAGGGCGTGGGGTCTTCGTTCCAGTCCTTGACCCATGCGCGAATGTCGGCCTCGAGGGCCTGGATGTTCTTGTGTGCGCCGCGGCGGATCATCTGGTGGGCCAGGTAGCCGAACCACCGCTCGACTTGGTTGATCCAGGAGGAGCCGGTCGGGGTGAAGTGCAGCTCGAATCGCGGGTGTTTGGCCAGCCAGGCCTTGATCGCGGGTGTCTTGTGGGTGCCGTAATTGTCCACGATCAGGTGGACCTGCAGGTGCGCAGGCACTTCCTTGTCGATCCGGATCAGGAACTTCTTGAACTCGACAGCCCGGTGCCGGCGGTGCAGGGCGCTGATGACCTGCCCGGTGGCGACGTCGAACGCGGCAAACAAAGTGGTCAGGCCGTTGCGCACGTAATCGTGGGTGCGCCGCTCGGGCATGCCCGGCATTATCGGCAACACCGGCTGGGACCGGTCCAGCGCCTGGATCTGCGACTTCTCGTCCACCGAGAGCACCACCGCACCCTCGGGCGGATTGAAGTACAGACCCACGACGTCGTAGACCTTCTCCACGAACAACGGATCCGTCGACAGCTTGAACGTGTCCGCCAGATGCGGCTTGAGCTGGAACTTCCGCCAGATCCGGCCCACCGTCGACTTCGACAGGCCGCTGTGCTGAGCCATCGACGTGCGCGACCAGTGCGTGGCGTTCTTCGGCAACTGCTCCAGCGTGGTGACCAGCACCGCCTCCACTTGATCGACAGTGATGACGGGCGGCCGACCCGGCCTGGGCTCGTCCACCAGCCCGTCCAACCGCTCAGCGAGAAACCGCCGCCGCCACTTACGGACCGTGTCCGCGGCCACCCGCAGATCCCGGGCGACGGCGACGATCGGCGGCACCTCCGGCCCCGCACACGCCAGCACAATCCGCGCCCGCAACGCCAACGCCTGAGCCGATGTCGCCCGACGAGTCCACCGCTCCAGCTCCGCCCGCTCCTCCACGGACAAAAGCAGCGGCTCCAGCTTCGGGCCCCGACGAGGAACTGACGCACCAGCAGTAGAAGTCACACACCAACTAACGATCAACTACTGGCGCAGGACACTAGGGCCTGTTCTGAGTCGTGATCTCGGTACCGATGACCGCTTCCGGTAGCCACGGTCGAACTGGTAGACCTCTCATGTGCTGCGACGTGAACT
>NZ_JBSFJX010000544.1:0-1335 GCF_053598275.1 Streptomyces sp. NPDC001156
TGCGGATGCGCAACGGTGCCTCCGACGACGTGCCCAAGCCGATGGCCATGGTCGGCCCGCGCCCGCTGATCTGGCATGTCATGCGCTACTACGCGTACTTCGGGCACAAGGAGTTCATCCTGTGCCTCGGGTACGGGGCCCACCACATCAAGAACTTCTTCCTCAACTACGAGGAGACGACGTCCAACGACTTCGTCCTGCGGGGCGGGCGGACCGAGCTGCTCTCCACCGACATCGCCGACTGGACGATCACCTTCGCGCAGACCGGCATCGAGTCACCGATCGGGGAGCGGCTGCGCCGGGTGCGGCACCACCTGGACGGCGACGAGATGTTCCTCGCCAACTACGCCGACGTGCTCACCGACGCCCCGCTGCCGGAGATGATCGACCGGTTCGCGGCGCGCGACGCCGGGGCGTCGATGATGGTGGTGCCGCCGCAGTCGTCGTTCCACTGCGTGGAGCTGGGGGAGGACGGCCTGGTGGGAGGCATCACCGCGGTGAGCGAGCTGCCGCTGTGGGAGAACGGCGGCTACTTCGTGCTCCGCCAGGAGGTCTTCGACCACATCCCCGAGAACGGGGACCTGGTCGCCGACGGCTGCGCCCAGCTGGCCAAGCGGGGACGGCTGGTGGCGCACCAGCACCGCGGCTTCTGGAAGCCGACCGACACCGTGAAGGAACGGGCCGCGCTCGACGCCGCGTACGCCCGGGGCGACCGTCCGTGGGCCGTGTGGGAACAAGCCGGCGCGAACGCCGCGGTGAGGACCGCGTGATCCGGCTCGGGGCCGGCCCCCTGGACCGGATCGTCGCGGTGGGCGCGCACTGCGACGACATCGCCATCGGCGCCGGCGGCACCCTGCTGACGCTGTGCCTGGCGCGGCCCGGCATCCGGGTCGACGCGCTGGTGCTCACCGGCGGCGGCAGCGAACGCGAGCAGGAGGAACAGGCCGCGCTCGCCGCCTTCTGCCCGGGCGCCGACCTGCGGCTGACCGTGCACAAACTGCCCGACGGCCGCTTCCCGGCCCACTGGGAGGAGGCCAAGTCCGCGGTCGAGGAACTGCGCGCGCAGACCGACCCGGACCTGGTCCTCGCGCCGCGCACCGACGACGCCCACCAGGACCACCGCGGCCTGGCCAAGCTGATGACCACCGCGTTCCGCGACCACCTCGTGCTCGGCTACGAGATCGTCAAGTGGGACGGCGACCTCGGCCGGCCGGCCGCCTACCAGCCGCTGGACCCGGACACCGCCGAACAGAAGGTGCGGCTGCTGCAGGAGCACTACCCCTCGCAGCGGCACCGGCCCTGGTACGACCGGGAGGCCTTCCTCGGCCTGGCCCG
>NZ_JBSFJX010000545.1:0-1320 GCF_053598275.1 Streptomyces sp. NPDC001156
CGGTGGGGTCAGTCTGTGCCCCCTGTGTGGGCCCCCTTGGCGTCCTTGCTTTCCTCGCCGCCGTCGCCGCGCCGCTGGTCGGCAGCCTGCACCGCCAAGAACGCCGCGGCCAGCTGGGACAGGCTCACGTGCCGGTACCAGCCGTGGAAGTGGCGTACCTCGTAGTCGGCCATGCCCGCCGCGGACTTCGCCAGTTTGATCGCCTCCTCTACCCGCCAGCGGGCACCCGGGACCAACACCAGCTCCTCCACCGGCACCTCCTCCGGTCCCCAGCCCAGGTAGTAGTCCCGATCCTCAGGGCTTTCCGGGCGGCGTCGGGCCAGCAGCCAGCGGGCGAAACCGCTGCCGACGGCGGCGTCCGGGGCCGGGATCCGGCGCACCCACCACTGCCAAGTCCGCGAGTCCAGCTGGGCGGGGCCGGCGGGCAGCTCGACCCACTCCTCCTCGGCCGCGTGCCGCTCCACCAGCCGGGCGAGGTGGCGCCAGCCGGGACGGGGCAGCACGCTCTGGTTTGCCTGGACGGTCACCACATACGGCAGTCCAAGCTCTTCGAGGGTGCGGCGGAAGGCCCCGTCGCGGCCATAGACCTCGTCCGCGGCCACCCACACCCGCCCGGCCGGGAGGTCCGGCAGTATCCGGGCGATCATCCGCTCGGCCAGGCGCGGCTTGACCGCAAAGCCAACCTCGTCGGGGATGCGCGCCGCCTGGCACCGCTCACGATCTTCGATCCACTCCTTGGGTACGTACAGCTCCCGGTCGATCAACGCCTGCCCCACGCCGGTAGCCCACGCGGCCATCACCCCGACCTGGCAGGGGAAGACCCCGCCCAGCGCGCCCGAGTACTGCCTCGCCACCCCGGCCGAGGCCAGACCCCGCTTGGCGAAACCGGTCTCGTCGACCACCAGCACCCCCGCCCCACCCGGACCGGCCCCGATCCCACCGTCGTCCAACCCCGCCACCACGTAGCGGCGGGTGAAGTCCCGCAGCCGATCCGCATCCCACACCGCGCGGTCCAACAGATGCTGCTGCCCCCAGGGGGAAGGCTCGCCAACGTACTCCGAGATCTGCCAGCCGTTCTTGCGAGACAACGGAGCCAGCAGACCCCGCACACACGCGGCGGCCCGGCCCCACAGATCCACCCGCGGGAAGATGCCGTTGACCTCCAGCAGCAGGCCCTCCAACCGATCGGCGACGCCCTCGGCGCACTCCCGGTCCGTGACGACCGGCGGGATGTCCAGTAACTCCGCCTTCATACACCGCAGTTACCCGTCTCAGGAGATCGACGAACTACAGCGGGCACCCAGATCTACGACTGAAGGG
>NZ_JBSFJX010000546.1:0-1304 GCF_053598275.1 Streptomyces sp. NPDC001156
ACGCGGGAGACCAGTGCATCCACCACCGTTCGGGATGCGCCAGTTGACCAGGATTGGGTACAAGACCCACTCCTGCTCACTGACTAGGAACGGTTAGGGAAGCCGAGTAGTCGCCAGCCCGCGTGACGCGTCCCTCCGGACGCTGGTCGACAAGCCGTAAGGCCGCGCCGAGGAGGGTGCCCGACGTCGCCTGGGCGCCGGACGTGCGCGTCACACTGTGCCACAGGATCACTACGACTCGCTAATCCAACTGGTGAGCCTGATCGAGGAGTTGGCCCAGCCGTGGCAGGCCGGTGTCGAGGGTCGCCGTCACGAGGCACGGGGAAGGCCGAGGAAACGGGCTGCGGGAGCCGGAGCCCGGCATCAGCTGGTCTTCGTCGACCGAAGGGTGGCCACCCTCATCCACCTGCGGCACGATCTCCCGCACTCGGTGCTGGGGCTGCTGTTCGGCGTCGACCGCTCCACCATCGCCCCGCGCGATCGGGGAGATACGTACTCTCCTGGCCGAGCGGGGATGCGCGGTCCCCGACCGTCCTGGCCTGCGCCTGCGGACACTGGCGGACGTGTTCGCCTATGCCCAGGCCGAAGGCATCGAGCTCCGCCTGGACGCCACCGAGATCCAGGTCACGGTTACTCCTTGCGCGCGGGTGGCGTGCCGGAGGCACGTGCGCGTGAGGGTGCGGAGTCCAGGTCTTGTTCGGCCCAGATGATTTTGCCGCCCGATTCCGGGCGGGCGCCCCATCTGCGGGAGAGCTGGGTGATCAGGAAGAGGCCGCGTCCGTTTTCGTCGGTGGCGCGTGCGTGACGCAGATGCGGGGAGTTGGCGTCGGTGTCGGATACTTCGCAGGTCAGGACTTGGTGCTGGATCAGGCGCAGTCCGATCGGGTCGGTGCTGTGGCGGACGGCGTTGGTGACCAGTTCGCTGACGATCAGCTCGGTGGGGTCCTGGAGATCTTCCAGGCCCCATTCGGTGAGCTGGCGGGTTGCCATGTGCCGGGCGTTGGGGACAGCGGCCCGGTCGTTCGGCAGCGTCCAGGAGGCGACCTGGGTGGGGCTGAGTGAGCGCGTCCGCGCCAGGAGCAGGGTGACATCGTCGGACGGTGCCTGACCCGGGAAGGTCTGCGTCGCTCGAGTGCACAGCTCTTCCAGGGAGCGATCCGGTTGGGCCAGGGCGGCGCCCAGGCGGCGCATTCCCACGTCGATGTCGTCGTCGCGGGTTTCGATCAGGCCGTCGGTGTACAGGGCGAGGAGAGTGCCCTCGGGCAGTTCCAGCTCCACGGCCTCGAAGGGGATGCCCAGGCCGA
>NZ_JBSFJX010000547.1:0-1303 GCF_053598275.1 Streptomyces sp. NPDC001156
CCCGTTGCGGTGAAAGTCGCACGGCGGGTGCGGGAAGCGGTCCGGGGAAACGGTGCGGTCGCAAGACCGCAGCCGCGCCCCGGGCCGACTTCACTTCTACGTGCTGGAGGCGGCCGGGTTCGACACCTGGCTGGTCAACGCCCGCGATGTGAAACATCTGCCCGGGCGGCCCAAGACCGACAGGCTGGACGCGGTCTGGCTGTGCAAGGTCGCCGAACGCCAGATGATCCGACCCAGCTTCGTGCCCCCGCCCGCCATCCGCCGGCTGCGGGATGTGACCCGCTACCGCACCGATTTGATCGGGGTCCGCGGGGCGGAGAAGAACCGGGTGGAGAAGCTGCTGGAGGACGCCCAGATCAAGCTCAGCGTGGTCGCCTCCGACATCTTCGGCGCCTCCGGACGGGCCATGATGGCCGCCCTGCTCGCCGGGGAACGCGACCCGAAGGCGCTGGCCCAGTTGGCCCGCACCCGGATGCGCGGCAAGATCGCAGCCCTGGAGGAGGCGTTCACCGGGCACTTCACCGACCACCACGCGTTCTTGCTGGCCAGGATGCTGGGGCGGATCGACGCCGTCGACGCGGACATCGCCGAACTCGACGCGAAGATCGAGGAGATGATCGCCCCTTTCGTCCAGGCCCTCGAACGACTGGATGAGATCCCCGGAATCGGCCCGACCGCGGCCGCCGTCATCATCGCGGAGATCGGGCTGGACATGAGCCGGTTCCCCACCGCCGGCCATCTGGCCTCCTGGGCCAGATTCGCTCCGGGCGTGAAGGAGTCGGCCGGCAAGAACAAGGGCCGGGGCACCACCGGCCACGGCAACCGCTACCTCGCCAGAGTGCTCGGCGAGGCCGCCGTCGGAGCCGCCCGCACCAACACCTTCCTCGGCGAGCGTTACCGCAGGATCGCCCGACATCGTGGCAAGAAGAAGGCCATCGTCGCGGTGGGCCGCTCCATCCTGGTCGTCATCTGGCACCTGCTCAACGACCCCGAAGCCCGATTTGAGGACCTCGGCCCAGACTTCTACACCCGCCGCATCGATCCCGAACGCCGCAAACGCAGCCACGTCCACCAGCTCGAAGCACTCGGCTACAAGGTCAGCCTCGAACCCGCGACAGCCTGACCCTCACACGACCGACACCCGACCTCGCCCGAGCTCGGCCGGGTGCTGCCGCCTGCCCGCTGACGCATCGATTTTCGGATTAGGGCCAATGCCGCTGACTTTGGGGTGAGTTGCTTGTAGCTTGTGGCCGGGAGGGGTGCTGGTGCCACGGGCTGGGCAGGTGAAGCCGCCGGTTGAGGA
>NZ_JBSFJX010000548.1:0-1278 GCF_053598275.1 Streptomyces sp. NPDC001156
AAACGGCCAACACACAGGCTCAACCCCAGGCTGAACACCAAGATCCACCCTGCCCCGCCGCCGAGTCCCGTGCCACGTAAGTTCCTGGCATTGGGATTCTCACCCCTCGGCCCTCACAGATCCGTACGTGACGATCTCTCGTCATACGGCTCTTGTCGTTCTAGTCACCAGACGCGGGGGGCATGGGTGGTCCAGACCCAGTGGGCGAAGAACCGGGGTCGCTGTGCGACGGCCTGGTTCCACGCCGTTTGGGCTTTCTTCCTGCCCTGCAGCCGTTTGAACTTCTTGCGCATCCACCGCATCACGTAGGCGTTGACGCGTTCCAGGAGGGGATACAGGGCCGACTGGTAGAAGGCCCCGTAGTACGCCATCCACCCGCGAATGATCGGGTTGATGAACCGTGCGAGATCCGCTTCGGTCAGGCTGGTGCGGTGGTGCAGCCGCCAGGACCGCACCTCAGAACTGATCCTGCGCAGAGCTTCCCCGCTGATGGCGGGGAGGAACGACCGGAACATCTGGCCGTCCTTGCGCACCGCGGAGCGGGTGCGGAAGGTGAACCCCAGGAAGGTGAACTCGGGTGCAGGTGCGCCGCCCGCGTGCGGGACACCCCGGCCGCAAAGCGTTCGTCTCCGGCAAGAAGAAGCAGAACACCATCAAGACCACCACCTTCAGCGACCACCAGGGCCGCACCCTCTTTTCCGGCGTCGTCCGGCCCGGCCGTATGCATGACCAGACCGCCGTGCGGACCGAGGGCATCGCGGAACAGTTCCACCAACACCCGACGGTGAAAGCCGAGGTCGACGAGGGCTACCGCGGCCTGGCCAACGAGTTTCCCGACCAGGTCAGTGCCCCGCCGAAGAAGCCGAAGGACGACGCCTGCGAGGGCGACAAGCGTGCCTGGCGCGAGCAGCGACGCCGTCAGTCCTCACGGCGCATTCACGTGGAGCACACCAACGCCGAGTACAAACAGTGGCGCCCGCTCCAGCGGTACACCGGCAAGCGCGAGACCTACCCCGAGACCCACCTGGCCATCGCCGGACTCGTCTCCGACCGCTCGGCCCGCAGGCCCACACGCCACCCGCGCAGCACCGAACTGGTGCCCGTACGCCAGCCGGCCTGCTGATCAACCACCAGCCGACCCGCCAGGCCAGCACGCCCTGATCTCAATTGCCCCCAAGGTCGTTACTCAGGTTGAACTCGTGATGTCCGAGTACCGGTGACGTTCCATGATCCCTGCGCTACGAGGGGTTCATGCGGTACGCGCAAGGGGGCGGCCTG
>NZ_JBSFJX010000549.1:0-1276 GCF_053598275.1 Streptomyces sp. NPDC001156
GAGTGGTCACCCTCAAACCATGAACATCTAAGGGGTTCAAGACAGTGGCAGCGGAGATCGTCAATCCTCGCAGCGACAGCAATACGGATCAGGACGGCGGGGCCGAGCCCCACGATTCCTTCGATCCTGTGTTCGCGCTGCACCGCGGCGGCAAGATGGCCGTGCAGGCCACCGTGCCGGTCCGCGACAAGGACGACCTGTCCCTCGCGTACACCCCCGGGGTCGCCCGGGTGTGCACCGCCATCGCGGAACAGCCGGAGCTGGTCCACGACTACACCTGGAAGTCGTCGGTCGTCGCGGTGGTGACGGACGGTACGGCCGTCCTCGGCCTCGGCGACATCGGCCCCGAGGCCTCCCTCCCGGTGATGGAGGGCAAAGCGATCCTGTTCAAGCAGTTCGGCGGGGTGGACGCGGTCCCGATCGCGCTCGCCTGCACGGACGTGGACGAGATCGTCGAGACCGTGGTGCGCCTCGCGCCCTCCTTCGGTGGTGTGAACCTCGAGGACATCTCGGCACCGCGGTGCTTCGAGATCGAGCGCCGGCTCCAGGAGCGGCTGGACATCCCGGTCTTCCACGACGACCAGCACGGCACGGCCGTGGTGACGCTGGCGGCCCTGCGGAACGCGGCGAAGCTGACCGGGCGGAGCATCGGCGAGCTGCGCGCGGTCATCTCGGGCGCCGGCGCGGCCGGGGTCGCCATTGCGAAGATGCTGATCGAGGCGGGGATCGGCGATGTGGTGGTCGCCGACCGCAAGGGTGTCGTGTCGCTCGACCGCGAGGACCTGACGCCCGTCAAGCGGGACGTCGCCGGGTTCACCAACAAGGCCGGACTCACGGGTTCGCTCGAGCAGGCCCTCGCGGGCGCCGACGTCTTCATCGGCGTCTCCGGCGGCACGGTTCCGGAGGAGGCCGTGGCCTCGATGGCTGAGGGCGCCTTCGTCTTCGCGATGGCCAACCCGACTCCCGAGGTGCACCCGGACGTCGCGCACAAGTACGCGTCCGTGGTGGCGACCGGACGGTCCGACTTCCCGAACCAGATCAACAACGTGCTGGCGTTCCCGGGCATCTTCGCCGGCGCCCTTCAGGTGCGGGCGTCCCGTATCACCGAGGGGATGAAGATCGCCGCGGCCGAGGCGCTCGCGGCTGTCGTCGGCGACGACCTGGCGGCTGACTACGTGATCCCGTCGCCCTTCGACGAGCGGGTGGCCCCGGCGGTGACGGCGGCGGTCGCCGCTGCGGCCCGGGCCGAGGGAGTCGCGCGCCGATAGCTCCGCCG
>NZ_JBSFJX010000550.1:0-1273 GCF_053598275.1 Streptomyces sp. NPDC001156
CGACGCGGCCGCACCCGGTGTGGCGGTCCTGTCGTGCGCACCGCACGGTGGATACGCGGCGCTCGACGGCACCGGCACGGCCTCGGCCCACATCGCCGGCCTGGCCGCCCTCGTTCTCGCTCACCACGAGGACTTCCACGGACAGCTGCTGCCCCGTGGCCCCGGCCGGGTACAGCACCTGTTCGAGATCATCGCCGCCAGCTGCCGACAGCTCGCCGTCCCCGGCACAATGGAGGCGGCCCAGGTCGGCCGCGGCCTGCCCGACGCCCTCGTCGCCCTGTGGCTGGTCCCCGGAGTACAACTCCCTTCGGCCCTGGCACCCTACGTCCTGTCCATCGCCGGGTAGATCCCCACCCGGGGCAAGCACACGCAACGGCACCCGCCTCCAGGGAGCGGGTGCCGTTCGGCCCACAGGCCATCTGGACGAACCACAGGACTCCGTCAGGGGCCGAGAAGGGCTGCCGCCCACCTACCGACAGAAACCAGAGCAATCATCACCAGAATCGGGCACATGCGCCCGCCTTTTCCGGTCGGGCTCGCAAACCGCCGCCGCCGACGACAGTGACATCGTGCCCTTCCTCCCTTTTTCCGCGTGCCGCTGTACGGCCGGCCCGTCCAAGCGGCGAAGTCGCTCCCGCAGGATGCGGGCCTCACGCTGGGAAACATGAGCACACACCCGCCACCGGGGCCCGCTCCCCCGCATGAGCTGCCGCCGCTGTCACCGATGCTGATGGTGATCGGATCGCTGCCCCCACCGCAGACCCAGGGCGAGTACGCGTACGAAACGTTGTGGAACGGGGCACGCACCATCGTCCACCTGCCCGCCGACGGGACCGTGCACCTTGTGTCCGCCACCGGGCTGGACATGACGGCCCAGTACCCGGAACTGCAGGCGCTCGCCGGACTGCTGCCGGCCGTACCGGTTCAGAATGGCTGCACACGGCCTGAGCTGCTGTTTCGCCAATCGATCAGCTTGCTCGGCGGTATTCGTTGATGAGGCCGGCGACGGCTTGTTGGCGTTGGATCCGGGCTGCTGGGAGAGGGATGACGTTGGGGTCGTCGAGGGGCGCGAGCTGGTTGCGGCCTTGGTGGGGACGGTGCCCGTTGAAGTGGTGGGCGTAGTCGTGGAGGACTCTCTCGGCGTGGCCGCGGTCGAAGATCAGCAGATGATTGGTGCACCAACACCGTTGCGTTTACTTCCGTGAGCGGTTCGCGAGCCCGTGCTCGAAGAACGTGATGGCGGTGTGGATGGTGTAGTTCTGGCTGGTCGTGG
>NZ_JBSFJX010000551.1:0-1258 GCF_053598275.1 Streptomyces sp. NPDC001156
ACGCGGGAGACCAGTGCATCCACCACCGTTCGGGATGCGCCAGTTGACCAGGATTGGGTACAAGACTCACTCCTGCTCACTGACTAGGAACGGTCGCTGTCACCCGTGGACGAGCTCCGCGAGGACGACGAGCGCGGGTACGCGCCGAAGCCGTGCGACGTCCTCGAGGCCCACGCCGCGATACGAGCGGCATCGGCCCGTCCGCAGGCCGTCGACAAGCCGCGCCTGCCGCCCGCTTGCCCGCAAGAACCACCGGCCTCGCACACCGCCGGCTCCGCGACCGCTTCAGGCCGCGGGACCCGGGCGGCTCCATGCCGCATGGCAGATGGTGCGTGCCGCTCTCCACACCACGGTACGAGAGCTGACGGACAATCGGCCCAAAGCCGCGTGCGTGTTCCCGAGTCCGATCCTCGCGGTGCAACGTGGGGGCAGGACCCGAAGGCGCCGTGAGCGAACCGCGGGGCGAACACCTCACGGCAACCGCTGGCGAACGCACCCACGAGCCCGGCTCCGGCCACTGCCCAGCCCTGCAGTCATGGAGGTGCGGCCCCGGCGCCCGATGGCCGGGGGCCGGAGGCGAGGTGGTGTGCGACCCGGAAGAGTCTGCCGTCCGGTGCGTGACGCATGCCCCACCGCGGTTCAGTTCTGTGACGAGGAACAGGCCGATGATCGACTCCGTCGCCTCGGCACAACGGCCCGGTTGCCGCCGGGCCGCTTCCGCGGGCGGCCGGAGCCGCCCCGGGCGGCGGACGACGGCCGGGCCAGACGGAAACTCCCACGAGGCGATCTTGGCGCGGGCCCGGCGAACGGCTTTGTGTGAGGAGCAGACCCGAAGGGGACCGGCCCGGGGCTGGGCCGAGCCAGTGCTCAGGTCGCGGCGGCGCGGGCCGGGGGGAGCGGGGGTCCGGGCGGGGCGCCGCCAGTCCGGGGTAGTGGGCGTGACGGCTGGCGACGTGGCAGGCACACCCTGAGTTGCAAGGGGAAACTCAAGGGGGAGACTCGGTGCCGCGCCGTGCAGTATCGGGGCACGTGCGGGATGCAGCGCAGGTGGAGGGGGACGGTGTCGACCGGACGGCACTGGTCGGGCCCCAGAGACGACGAGCCGGCCTGCACCATCGAGCGCAGCCTGCAGATCCTCGGCGAACACTGGTCGTTCCTGGAATTGCTTGAATCCTCCCCCAGCTGAAGCAGGGGGATTCCTGGCTCACGTTGGCTGCGGGTCAGCGACCAGCAGCTCTTACACGATCAACACCAGCCG
>NZ_JBSFJX010000552.1:0-1254 GCF_053598275.1 Streptomyces sp. NPDC001156
TTGAAGGCGCGGCTGGCGGAGCGGGACGGGGCGTCGTGCTGGTACTGCGGCGCCGTGTTCGGGCCCGGCCTGGACGGGGCGACGATCGACCACCTTGTGCCGCGGTCGGTCTGGCACACGTGGATGCAGGCGGCGCTGGTGCTGGCGTGCGGGCCGTGCAACCAGGCCAAGGCCGACCGGCTGCCGCAGTCCGTACTGCGGCCGGTGCCGGGGACGTTCGGGCCGGGCCTGGTCCCCGCCACCTCGGCCGGGCGTGCGGCGGAGGCCGGCGCGGCGGCGTGACGGCTGTCTGTCCTCCCCGTGGTCCTGGCGGCCGGGGGCGGGCGGGGAGCCGGGCACACCGCCCGGTCCTGACCAACAAGGGAGAACCCCATGCCCAAGTTCATCACCGGCTGGAAGGCGCTCGAAGCCGAGGCCGTGAACTGCGGCGATAGCGGCTGAAATTCGATCTTCTGGGCAGAACGGTTGCCTGCCATGCTCATCGCATTCCTACGAAAGTGGACAAGGGGAGGGAATATGCAATTCCGTACTAAAAGAGCCAATCTGGTCGCAGGCGTGGTCGGTGCGCTGACCGCCGCCACCCTCGGACTGAGCGCCACGCCGGCTTCCGCAGGCGGGAGCGGCAGGCCCGAAGCTGCGCCCAAGACGGCTGCCGCCGAGGTCCACTGCACCTCCTTCACCTGGGTGCCTAGTGATGGGGGGCTGTACCTCCACAGGCCGTCGACGACCGCGAACTCAGGAAACTACAACTGCGTCGTGGCCCGGGGGGACCACAACTACGCCGTGCTGGCCTTGCAGGAGAGCCTGAACGCCTGCTACACGCAGGGCCTCAAGGAGGATATGGACTTCGGCCCCGCCACCGAGCAGGCGGTAAAGAACGCCCAGACAGAAATCAACTCGATCTATGGCCCGGTGCTGAGCGTGGACGGCCGTTTCGGCCCCAAAACCAGCTCCTACTTCTCCTTCGAGCTATACAAGCAGGACGGCACCCATACGACCGGCTGCCGCTGAGAGCGCGCCTGGAACGTTCAGAACCTGTTTTCAAGCCCCCCGGACTGGCGGGCTCGGTAGCCCGGTATCAGGTGGGCTCCAGGGCAAGTTGGTGGCCAGCAACTTGAGAACGATCAAGGCCGGGTCGGTCCGCCGACCGAGTTCGCCAGCCTCCGGGGCACGGTCCCCACGGGTACCGTGCCCCGGAGAACCACGGGCCCCATGGACCCAACGAGTTCCGTTCGCCGAACGGTCACGGTGACC
>NZ_JBSFJX010000553.1:0-1244 GCF_053598275.1 Streptomyces sp. NPDC001156
CAGTCGTCCGCGTAACGGACCAGTCTGTAGTTCGGCAGCCCCAGAACCTTGCGCCGTGCCCGTTGATAGGGCTTCGCAGCGGGCCCACCCGGTGCCCGGGCGATGTGCTCGTCCAGGACCGAGAGTGCCACGTTACTGAGCAACGGCGAAAGAATTGACCCTTGTGGAGTGCCGGCATTGTTCTCCCGCAGCACGCGATCCTCACCGAGGATGCCCGCCTTGAGGAATGCCTTCACCAAACCCAGTACACGTTTGTCTGCGATGCGGGCACGCACCCGGTCCAGCAGGGCGGTATGCGAGATCTCATCGAAACAGGCTTTGATGTCGCCCTCAACGATCCACTCATACGAGTGGGACGCCAGGAAGCGCACCTCGGCCACCGCGTCATGAGCCCGGCGGTTCGGACGGAACCCGTACGAACACGGGAGAAAATCCGTCTCGAAAATTGGCTCCAACACCAGCTTCAGGGAAGCCTGCACCACCCGATCGGAAACCGAGTTGATACCCAGACGGCGCAGTTTTCCGCCTGCCTTGGGAATCATCCGCTCGCGCACCGGAAGTGGACGGAAACTGCGGTCCTTCAACGATTCCCGCAGCCTGCCGAGGAAATTCTCGACACCCGTCGACAGAGTGATGGAACGGGCAGTATGCCCGTCCACCCCGGCTGTCCTGGCCCCCTTGTTCCCCTTCACCCGATCCCACGCCACCAAAAGGAACGCGGGATCAGCGACGAGATTGAACAGATCATCGAACCCGCGATGAGGATCATCACCGGCCCAACGGTGCAGCTTCGTCTGGATCTCCAGTACCCGGCGTTCCGCCTTGAGCAAGACGTACTCCAGCTCGTCGGTATTCACCAACGACACCTCCTGGCCTTCCAGTTCGACTGCTGCCGACTTGCTGGCCCCCTTCGCCATGCACGTGCCTCTCGCACGCTCGGACTACTACGGGGCCTCCGCCCCATCCCACGGCCGACAGTCGGCAACGGACCTGCCCACCACCAGGCTGGGTGCCCGGCGGGAGGGCGACCGCGGATGGTTCCCACGTTCACCTGGAATCGATCGATGAGGGAGGTGCCCGCCTTTACTCCGACAGCATCGCCACGCCTACGCCGCAGGCATTCACCGTGGCCTCCCCACCGGACCCGTCCAACCGGCTTCGGAGTTGACCGTCCCGCCGCAGCAGGACGGCCACGCGCTGCACACCGGCCCGTATCCATCAGGTTTGAGCCGGCACTGGACTTA
>NZ_JBSFJX010000554.1:0-1240 GCF_053598275.1 Streptomyces sp. NPDC001156
GATCACGCAGCACCGCTTCGAGCAGCTCCTCCTACATCAAGCTCCTCCTCGCGTTCAGGACGCACTCTGGCACAACTTCCAGACCGGCCAGGCGGCCAGCCGCTCACTGACCGCCTTCGATCACTGATCGTATTCGGACAGACTCGTCTAGGGTGATCCGGCTCCGGTCAACGGCCGCGAGCGAAGGCCGCCCGGCCTGCAGGCGCGGCGGGGCGCTTGGGCCTTCTCTCACGGTCTCGCCGACCACACCTCCGGCCCTCCGCCGTGCCCCTCGATCAGAAGTCTCTCGGGCACATCCACCTCGTCCCAGCCCTCCATGCCGACGCGGTTCAGGAACACGCTCAGGTCGTGCAGACTGCGCGCGGTGCCGAGGGTCTGATCGTCGATCTGGATACGCCGACCGCCTGTCTTGTCGGGCAGCGACACCATCACACGAGGTTCGGCCCTTTCACCAGCGTCACTCCTACCACGCTGGCGCGCATGCGGGGAGGGGCCCGTCTGCGGCACGTAGCCCGCCTCGCCCCATGAGGATGGAGCGGCGAGGCGGGCCTGCGGGGTGCGATAGATGTCGTGACGAGCTCACTGTGACGCGCGGGGCGCGCCCGGTCATGTAGCTCCGGGTGCGCCGACCTCCTTCGGGTGAGGGGCCTGTCAGCTGGTCAGACGAACCGCCAGCCGGACAGCCGGCCGTCCTCGCCAGCCTCGGCGGTCAGTCGCACGCCCGGCAGATCATGGACCTGGATGCCGAGGGCGTCGGCGATCTCGGTGGCCGGGTAGCGCTCCGGCTCGGCCTGCTCCGCCGGCGGGACGTCGGCGACGATCTCGGCCTGGTCGCCGAACAGCAGCAGGACAAGGACACGGACACGCTCAGCGGTCATGGTCTCCATTCCTCTCGGTAGGCGGGGTGGTCGCCGTATGCGGCGGCGAGCGACTTGATCGACCAGTAGTACGCGGCGTCGAAGCCACCGTCCGGGTACTTGGCCTCGCACTCGCCCTGGCACCACTTGTCGTGGGCCCGGATGATCCGCCGCTTGGCTTCCACTTCGGCGAGAGCGCGGGCCGGGTCGTGGCCGGCGATGTGCTCGCCAAGAACCGGCACGATGCGCTCGGCGATGACCATGCCGCCCTGCGCGCGCACGGCGGGTTCAACACCGTTGCGTTTGAGTGTTGAGGTGCAGGTCAAGCCCTGGTGAATGACGCAACGGGACGTCCTGATAGATCAACTTGTTGCTGAGGCAAG
>NZ_JBSFJX010000555.1:0-1233 GCF_053598275.1 Streptomyces sp. NPDC001156
TTCCAGTCGGCGACCTTGCCCAGCACCCAGGGGTGGCGGCGGGCGGCGGTGTAGAAGCGGCCCACCCGC
This sequence comes from Streptomyces sp. NPDC001156, assembly GCF_053598275.1. Taxonomy (NCBI): domain Bacteria; kingdom Bacillati; phylum Actinomycetota; class Actinomycetes; order Kitasatosporales; family Streptomycetaceae; genus Streptomyces; species Streptomyces sp. NPDC001156. The sequence continues at coordinate 70 of NZ_JBSFJX010000555.1, forward strand.
GCTGCGGCTGCGGTCACAGCCGGCCTCCGGCGCCCGGCGCGTGGTCACGGGAAGCTGGGAGTTCGGATGGGACGATGCCGGGGACTGCGGGTGCGCCCTTGGCCGGGTTCTTCACCTCGTCCTCGAACATGTTCGCCAGGTCGTTGCGCGCGTTGTACAGCCCCAGCGCGATCACCATCAGCAGCAGGGCGCCGATACCGGCCCTGAGGCTGAACTTCTGGATCATGATGACGACGACGAGGCAGATCAGCCCGGCCTGCAGGCCCTTGGTCGCCCACTGCTTGAACATGTTGATCCACGAGTTGCCGAGGTCGTTGAGCTGCCCGGCGAGCATCAGGCTGTGCATCGTGTTCACCGGGCACCCCCGGCCCGGACCGTGCCGGACTGAAGCGCGGCGACTTCCCACCGGCCCGAGCGGGCCTTGAGCGTGAGCTCGTAGGCCAGCGGCCACCGACCACCGGCGTTGCGGGCTTGCACCGAGGCGAGGACACGCACCGTGGTGCCGTCGGCCGGTACCTGCTCGGCGGCCGCGGCCTCCTCGACCGCGGAGATCTGCTCGACGGAGACCGCCGTGTACGGGGCGGGGGAGAGGGCGGTGAGCTTCACCCCCGGCGCGAGGTAGCGGTCGACCTCGCCGGCACCGGTCAGGTAGGCGGCGAGGAACTCCCCGACGGCCAAGGACAGATCCCCCTCCGGGACGGTCACGGCATACGACGACTTGGGCACCTCGGTGTGGGCCGGGCCAGCCACCACGCCGGGCGCACCGGTCACCGCGAACGAGGCGCCCGAGGTGTCGGCGGCCACCGGCACGGCGTAGTAGCGCACCGAACCGTCGGCATACTGCGCAGCCACCGTCACCGACCACGCCCCGCCGGTGCGCTGCGCACTGCGCACCGCCGTCACCGACTGAGGCGCCGACTGCGCATCGGAAGCCGGGTCGGGCAACTCGACGTCCGGCGCCATCGACTGCGCAAGCCGCGCCTGCGCACTCGTCGCGTCGTCCGCACTGCTGCGCAACCAGGCGCTGAGGAACACCTGCGCATAGCCGCCTGGGTCGGCGGCGGCCGACGTGGTGCGCACGGCGGTCGGCTTGGCCCAGGTAGCCGCTTGGACCGTGGTCGGGGTGGAGGCGACGGCGACGCACAGAGCGATGGGGCCGGCCGC
>NZ_JBSFJX010000556.1:0-1228 GCF_053598275.1 Streptomyces sp. NPDC001156
TACCACCTGCCCAGGCACAGACACCAACCCGAAACCCGCTCAAAAACCCGTCAGAAGATCCACTTCAGGCCACGTCGGTGGATCAAGGCTAAGTGATCTCCGGGCTGGTTCGCGGAGCCAGAGGATCAGGGAGGCCAGAACGACTCCGGCGCGGTAGCGGTCTGCGAGCTTGTCGAAGCGGGTGGCGATCGCGCGGAACTGCTTGAGGCGGGCGAAGCATCGTTCGACCACGTTCCGGTCGCGGTAGAGGACCCGGTCGAAGGTGTGCGGTCGGCCACCGAGGGCTCCGCGCCGTCGGCGGTTGGCCTCCTGATCGCGGCGTTCGGGGATCGTGACGGCGATGCCCCGGCGCCGCAGCAGGTGGCGGATCGCCCGGCTGGAATAGGCCTTGTCGCCCAGTACGCGCTCCGGTGTCGTGCGTGGGCGGCCCGTTCCGGTGCGCGGGATCCGGATCCCGTCGAGGACCTGGCCGAACGCGGTGGCGTCGTTGACGTTGCCGGGCGTGAGCACGATCGACAGGGGCAGGCCGCGGCCGTCGACGGCGAGGTGGACTTTGGTCGTCAGTCCGCCTCGGGACCGACCGAGGGCCTGGCGCGTCTGCGAGCGGCCCGGATCTTTCAGTTCGTCCCCGTCTGCGGCCCCTTTTTGCGGGCGCCAGCGGCGTGCTGGTGGGCCCGGTTGATCGTGGAGTCGACCGCAACGGTCCACTCCACCCGGCCCACCGCGTCGTCATGGACCTGGACGTGTTCGAGCAGCTTCGCCCAGGTTCCGTCCGCCTCCCAGCGCGAGAAGCGCTCGTAGACGGTCTGCCACGGTCCGTACCGCTCGGGCAGGTCACGCCAGGGCGCTCCCGTCCGCTGCCGCCACACCACACCGTTGACCACCTGGCGGTGATCGCGCCACGGACGGCCACGCCCGTCCACCTGCGGCAACAAGGGCTCTATCTGCCCCCAAGCCACGTCCGTCAACTCACCTCGACCTGCCACAAGATCAATTATCAGACACGGCCTAAGGCCTGTCCGGCGGATCTTGAGTCGAAAATCAGGCGGCAGTCGGAGACCGAGCGCCCTAACGTGCAGGCATGGCACCTTCACTTGAGCGTCCCCCTTTGCAGGCCGACGAACGCACCGCACTCATTGAGTGGTGTGCATCGTGAAGTAGCAGGTCGCGGGGCTGGTGTGCGTCGGCTCCGGGGTACTCATGCTGGTGACGGGCGGGTGACTTCGGT
>NZ_JBSFJX010000557.1:0-1226 GCF_053598275.1 Streptomyces sp. NPDC001156
GGCTCTCCCGGCATCGGTGTGGGTCAGCCGGTGCGAGTGGGGGGTCGCTCCCACGGCAGGACGAGGGTGATGGGGCCGCAGGTGAGCATGACCAGCGAGAGTGCTGCGGTGGCGGTGTGGAAGCCGTAGGCGCGGCGGATCAGAAGGCGGACGTGGTTGTTCAGGCCTTCCGCCCGTCCGTTGTTGATCCTCAGGCGGATCGAGGCCAGGATCCCGTCGCGGAACTTGCGGATGGTCCTGGCGGCCTTGACGAACGCGGGGAGCTGGGATCGTTGCGCCTGGGAGGTCCAGCGATCGATCAACTCCCCGGCCTCTTCGGCGTCCAGGTCGCCGGCGAAGATCGCCCGAAAGGACTCCTTGAGGCGGTAGGCGCGCCAGATGCCGCCACCCTTGCGGCGGAGCTTGCGCAGGGTAGAGGCCTGCTCGTCGGTGAGGTTCTCCGGGTTCTTGAGCAGGGACCAGCGAGCGCCCTTGAACTTCTTCGCCCCTTCCTGGTCACCGAGCCCGCGCATCTCGTTCCAGGCTTCCCGCCGCACGGTGTCCAGGGCGTCGCCGACGAGCTTGACGGCGTGGAAGGGGTCGATGCAGATCACCGCCTGCGGGGCGTGGTCTTCCTTGCGGACGCTCTTGGCGAAGGCCGGGCCCATGTCCATGCTCACCGCGGCCAGCTGTGCGGCGCGCTCGGGGCCGAGCTCCGTGAAGAACTGGTCCAGCGTCTCGCTGTCCTTGCCCTCCGCGCCCCAGACGATCTTCTTCCCTGTGTGGTCGGCGACCAGGGTGAGGTAGTTGTGGTGCTTCTTCCAGGAGACCTCGTCCACGCCGATGGCGACCAGGCCCTCGAGCCGGTCGGTGTCCATGCCCTCGGCGACCACGCGGGCGCAGATGCGGCCCACGGTGTCCCAGTCGACGCGCTGCAGGCGGGTGATGGTGGTCTTGTCGGTGCGGGTGGCCAGGTAGGCCACGACGTCCTCGAAGTCGCGAGTGAAGCCGGAACGGTGCCGAGCAAAGGACACCGCCTCGACCTTGACGCCGTGCTCGGGACAGCCCAGGCGGCGCAGGTTCGCGCGCACGACCAGACCCCAGCGGCCCAGATCCAGATGCCGCCAGCAGGAGGAGACCGGCCGAGTGTCGTACCGAGCGCGGGTGGTGTAGCCGCAGCCGGTCTCCGGGCAGGCCAGGCGCCGACGGTTCAGGGCCACGTCCACGATCACGCGGTCGTCGCCGAA
>NZ_JBSFJX010000558.1:0-1212 GCF_053598275.1 Streptomyces sp. NPDC001156
CGGATCGTGTCCTGGACCTTGATGGTGAAGGAACCGTCCCCCCAGTCGCCGTCGGAGTCTCCGATCCCGAGGTTGTCGTAGCGCAGCATCCCGATGCCCTCGCGTGCCAGCTGCTTGCTGACGCGCGAGGCGGCCGGCGAGTTCTTGCCGAGTGTGAATCCGTGGACGAAGATTCCCCAGCCCCGGATCTCGCCATCTGGCAGATCGATTTCTCCTGCCAGTTCCGGGCCGACGATGCTGTTGAATCTCACTTTTTCAGTCATGTTGTTGATCACCTAGGCATGGAGCTGTTCGCGGGGTCGGGGAGGTGAGGGCGACACGGGGTGGTGTCAGGCGCGTGCTCCGGGCAGGAGAGCAGCGAGTGTGGTGCTTGTCGCTGTCGGCGCGTCAGAGGGCCGGCTTGTGGACGGCGGCCGGCTGGGTGGTGAGCAGCTGGCAGTCTCAGGGCTACAAGTCCTTCAAGGACTCGTGGGCCCGCCTCAGGACCGCCTGAGATCAGCTAGACGAACCGCCGGATGCGAGGCCCGCATGTCCGGTGGTTGGGGGGAGGGGGAGGGCCGGGCGAACCGGCCCTCCTACCCGATCGACGGTTTCTCGCGTGGGCGTGCTCGGTGAGGTGAGCGGGGGACCGGAGGCGCGGCTGATACAGTCAGGGCAGGACAGGTCGCGCCGCGCCTCCGGGGTCTTGTCGGACCTCGGATGAGATCCGGTGGTGCAGGGATGACGGTGCCTCGTCGACGTCACTCGGGGTGGGCTCACATGGCCAGGCTGAGGGCCACGGCGGTGGCAGCGGAGAACAGCGTGAGCATGATGGGGCCATGGCCTTTTTCCGGGTGTCGGGCGTTGCGTAGTCGCCACACTGGGCGTGGAAGCCCACGGCTCCGATCATCGTGAGTGCGAAGCCGATGGCGGCCGCGATGCCCAGGGGCTGCCAGAAGAGCCCCACGATCAGGCCGCCGGCCGCTGCGACTTCGGCAGTGCGGCACGCCTGGCTCACCGAGGCCATCATCGGCATCCATACCGCCTCCCGCGGAACCTACCGGCGACGAGGGCTGTCCTGCCTGCGTACTGATAGGTCATTTCTTTGTGTTTTCTTTTTTGCTTTGTCGGGCGGAGTGGGGCGGTGCAGCCGGGCGTCATTGCGCGCGGTTGGTGGGCGGTCGTCGTCGGGCGCCCGCAGGCGCCCCACGCCCCCAAGCGTTTTTCGCCCAG
>NZ_JBSFJX010000559.1:0-1209 GCF_053598275.1 Streptomyces sp. NPDC001156
TCCACGGTGTTCGATGACGCGGTGGCCACCCAGGACACGGTCACCCAGCTGATCTCGGCCATCCGCCGGGTGATCCGCGAGGTGCCCGGCGCCGATCAGGTCGCCGCCGCGCACTTGACCGCGCACGACTACGCCGATCCGGGCAAGCCGAGGATCGCCTGGGACGACGAGGCCGCCCGTGCCGCACTGGTCGACGCGCTGGTGATCGACGCGCTCAACCTGCTGGGGCGCCTGCCCGAGCAGGAACTGGGCGAGCGGGCCGCGAACGCGGTCGGCCTGCTGGCCCTGATCGCCGGCCAGGACGTGGAACCCGCCGAGGACTCCGACGGGCGCGACGGCCGCTGGCGCATCGCCCGGCGCACGGTCCCAGGCCGCGTGGTGTCCACCGTCGATCCCGAGGCCAGGCACATCCACAAGAACCGCACCCGGCATCAGGAAGGCTTCAAGGGCCACGTCGCCGTCGAGCCGGAGACCGGCCTGTTCACCGAGGTCGCCCTTGCCCCGGGCTGCGGCCCCGCCAACCATGAGGCGAAGATCGCCGAGGACCTCCTCGCCGACGAGGACGAGCCCTGCGAGGTGCTCGGCGACTCCGCCTACGGCACCGCCGACCTGCGTGAACACCTCGAACAACAGGGCCACGACGCCGTCCTCAAGCCCCCGCCGCTGCGCCCGGCCACACCCGGCGGCTTCACCAGCGACAACTTCCCCATCGACACCGAAAACAGCCAGGTCACCTGCCCCGCCGGGCACACCGTCCCCCTCGGCAAGCCCCTCAAGGGAGGCTTTCGCCAAGCCCAGTTCAAGAAGCTGTGCACCGGCTGCCCGCTGCGCGAACGCTGCACCACCTCCAAGACCGGCCGGGTACTGCAAGTCCACCCCCAGCACCAGCGCCTGGCCGACGCCCGCTCCCAGGCCGCCGACCCCGCCTGGAAAGACGCCTACCGCCGCTGGCGGCCACCCGTCGAACGCGGCATCGCCTGGCTGACCGCCAAAGGCAACCGCAGACTGCGCTACGTCGGCACCCTCAAGAACGACACCTGGCTCCGCAACCGAGCCGCCGCCCTCAACCTCCGCCGACTGGTCAACCTCGGCCTCGAACCCGCCGCCGACGGCACCTGGACCCTGACTCCGGCCACACCATGAAGCACGGAGGGCGGCCCCGCCACCAGCGGAACCACCCTCACAGCAAGATTTTCAGTGATCTTCTAG
>NZ_JBSFJX010000560.1:0-1203 GCF_053598275.1 Streptomyces sp. NPDC001156
GTGGGGCTGGCTCACAATCAGCGTGCCGCTGCCGACCGGCACCCGCGCGGTGTGGCTCGACAGAGGCGTGAAGGTGACGCAGCGACTTCAAGTCAGAGTGCCCGCCGCACCTCCTTCCGTGTCTCATCGAGGGCGAGGCCAGACTGTGATCCTGATCGGTGTCGATCCCCACAAGTCGTCCCACACCGCTGTCGTCGTCGACCCCGCAGGCCATCAGGTGGCCGAGCGCCGGTTCGCCGTCAACGCCGGGACCTTCCGGCAACTGATGCGCTGGTGCGAGCAGTGGCCCGAGCGGCGCTTTGCAGTCGAAGGCGCCGGCGGGCTCGGCCGACCGCTCGCTCAGCAGCTGGCCGCCGCAGGCGAGAGTGTGGTCGATGTGCCCTCGACGCTGTCGGCCAGGGCCCGGCTCCTGGCTACCGGCGGCGACCGCAAAAGCGACGCCGCCGACGCCCTCCACGTCGCCCAGGTCGCCCTCTTCCGCCCCGACCTGCGCCAGGTGGCGGCAGAAGACCAGACTATGATCTTGCGGCTGCTGACCGAGCGGCACGACGACCTGGTCCATGAACGCACCCGCGTCCTCAACCGGCTCCACGCGGTCCTGCGTGACCTGCTGCCCGGCGGTGTGCCCACCGGTCTGTCGGCGGACAAGGCCGCCAGCGCCATGCGGGGCGTCCGGCCGGTGACGGCCGCCGACAACTGCCGCCGTGACATAGCCCGTGATCTGCTGGCCGACCTGCGCCGGCTGGACAGGCAGGTCAAGGAGAACGAAGCCGAGATGCGCGAGGCTGTTGCCGCGACCCGCACCACGCTCACCACCCTGCCGGGCGTGGGCACCGTGCTGGCCGCCAAGGTCATCGGCCACATTGGGGACATCTCCCGGTTCCCCACCGAGCATCACTTCGCCAGCTATACCGGCAGCGCGCCGCTGGACGCCTCCAGCGGCAACAACGTCCGCCACCGGCTCAACACCGGCGGCAACCGCGCGTTGAATTCGGTGCTGCACATCATCGCCATCTGCCAGATCCGCGACGGCGGGCCGGGGCAGGAGTACTACCTGCGGAAGATCGCGGAGGGAAAGACGCCGACGGAGGCCCGCAGGGCCCTCAAACGCCGCCTGTCCAACGTGGTCTACCGGATCATGAAACGCGACCACCGAAACCAACTCGCCCAAGCCGCTTGACACACAGAGGCGCTGATTGGCTT
>NZ_JBSFJX010000561.1:0-1174 GCF_053598275.1 Streptomyces sp. NPDC001156
AGGCCGGGTCGACGGCGATGATGGTGATGCCGAGTTCGGCCGCCATGCTGACGAGCCGGGCCCGCAGCTTGGACACGGGCATGCCGGAGATCAACTGCCTGAACCGCTTCCTGCGGCCGTGTTTCTCGCGGGTTTTGTCCGCGCTGAAGTCGAGGTCTTCGATCGCGATCGACACCCTGTGGCGTTTCGCCCAGTGCAGGAGCCGGATCAGTGCATGCCGTACCTGGGCATCACGATGGTGCGCGGTGCCGGACAGGTCGTAGACGAACCGGCGGGGTTCGCCGACCGGATTGCCGTGCGCGTCCAGCCGCCAGGCGGCCAGATGGTCGGCGTTCGTATCGACCCCGATCAGACCGCCGGTGCGGGCGTGGGACAGGGGGATGGTGGTGACTGGTGGGATGGTCCAGGAGGCGGTGAGGTACCAGCGGGAGCGGCCTGTGTCGTAGTGGATGCGGTAGGCCACGGCCCGGTTCGTGGTGATGCGGTCGGCCCACTCGTCGCTGCGGTGGTGGAAGAGGGCAGCGCCGGTGAGCGTATACCGGCCATGCGGGGCGTTGGCCAGGTGGGCGAGCGGACCAGGCAGTTTCAGTGACACTTCGCCCTCAGGCGTGACGCGGATCGTCTCATTGCCGAACCGCTTGCCCGCTTCCCCGTCCGCCTGCAGAAACCAGCGCTCAGCTTCCCACCGTTGCCGCCACTGGGCCTGCGTGAGCTGGGCGGCATGCAGGTTGTGCCGGTTGCGCGCGAGCCGCTTCCCGCCGCGCACAACCCGGACGCGGCCCACAGCGTGGTCGGCCTGCTCGGCACTGAGCCGGTCTTCAAGGACCTGCAGGCGCCGGGTTTTGGCGAACCGCTCCTTGGCGCTGCGGTAGCCGCCCGGCGCCCGCCTGCTCCCCTTCTCCCCGATCGGGAGGGACAGGCGGTGCGCGATCGTCTGCACGCCCGCCTGAAGGCTGTGGATGTGCGCGAGTTGGGCACGCCTGGACAGCGCCCACTGATCGTGGGTGGCCTTGGTGATGCTCCCGGCCCAACGCGACGAAGATTCCCCCGTCAGGTCCCGCTTACGCTTGGCCCACCTGTCCGCGGAGTGCTCCAGACCGTCGGCGCACCGGCGTTTGAGGTCCCTTGCGGCCAGCGAGCCCAGGTGCGCGCCCACCAGGCGCAACACCTCCTC
>NZ_JBSFJX010000562.1:0-1160 GCF_053598275.1 Streptomyces sp. NPDC001156
AGGACGACAAGCCCCCGCGAACCCCAGACCTCAGATCGGCACAGCCAACGACGCACCCGGGTCACACATCAGCAGAACGAAAGACGGTCAACACCCCGGCCCAGACATAGCCTGCTGGTCGCCTACACAGCGTCTTCTCAACTGGGGCCGCTGGAAGCCAACATGCGGGGCCGCTGAACGGCGTCACGGCCACTCAGAGGCCAGTGCCATCGTCGTCCAAGGCGGTTTGAGCTGGCTCCTGGAATCTGCCAGTAGCCGTTAGAACCTCACACAATCGGGTGGACCTCCCCGACACGGCTCCAACCAGCATGAACAGCACTGACACACTGCCCCGGCCCGAACGCGAACCCGCCGGATCTCCAAGTGTCGGCCCCCCAACTCCAGGCGCCTGGACACGTTCACCCGCCCACTGTGAGGTCAGCTCGGGTCCTGGTCCGCGTTCGGATCACGCAGCGGGCGACAGGATCCGGACCGCAATTGGCTCGGCTTCGCCTCCTCCCACAGCCCCGAGGCCCTGTTCAAGGCCCTGCGTGGCTGGTGGCGGTGCAACGCGGCAAGCGTCGCAGCCGGGGGAGTGCTGCCCGTGACTCTCTGAGACTACGTGGTGGCCGTCCTGACCGGGCTGGAGCGGTGGTAGAAGAACGCCGAGGACCGTCATGCCTTCCCTGCTGCCCGCCTCGCTGGCTACGTCACCGACCTGGTCACCCCGCAAGTAGTGATCACTTCCAGCGTGGATTGGCGACCGCCGGCTCGCCGAGTTGCTGCTGGGATGCCAGCTCGCTTCCCACTTAGCCTCGATCCACCGACCGATGCCTGTGGATGACGCTTGGGAAAATGAAGAAGTGCCTTTTGACCTGCGATGATGGGAGTTCTTCACGCTTCCAGCACGCACAATCAGCAAGGCACTTCAGAGATGCAAGTTTCCCATACACCAGCGGCGGTCTCCGCCGCGTTCGATGACCCGAATCTGATCGCGCAGGCCGGGCTGGTCCCGGTGATGCGGCTGGCCGAGCGGTGCGGGCTTCCCCGACTGGTGGCCGGGAAGGTGAGGCTGACCGGGGCGAGGAACGGCGCGGGTGCGGCGGCGGACGCCAAGGTCACGAGCATCGTGGCCGGGATGGTCGCGGGGGCCGACAGCATCGACGACCTCGACGTCCTGC
>NZ_JBSFJX010000563.1:0-1156 GCF_053598275.1 Streptomyces sp. NPDC001156
CATCTGCTCTATCTCGGCCGGCTCGCGGAGGCCAAGGGCGTACGGCTGCTCATGGCCGCGTGGGACGAGATCGCGGCCGACGGCGGTGTGGGCGTGCCGCTCGTGATCGCGGGGACGGGGCCGCTGGAGCGGGAGGTGGCCGCCTGGGCGGCGGACCGGGACGACGTGCGCTACGTCGGCCTGCTGAATGTGGCGGAGTGCCGCAAGGCCGTCGCGCGGTCGGTCGCCGTGGTGGCGCCCTCGACGTGGCTGGAGGCGTTCGGCCTGGTGGTCGTGGAGGCGATGGCGGCCGGGGTGCCGACCGTCGCCGCCGGTCACGGCGCCTTCGTCGAACTCGTCGAGGACGGGGTCACCGGGCTGCTGCACCGGCCGGGCGAGGCGGGCTCGCTCGCGTCGTGCATTCGCCGGATCACGGCCGGGTCGGCCCGCAACCGGGAGATGGGCCAGGCGGCCCGCCGACGCTACGAGCAGGGCTTCAGCCCGGCCGTCGGCCTGGAGCGCCTGGAGGAGGAGTACCGCACCGCGATCGCGGGACGGTCAGCACAGGCTCGCGGCGGGGACAGCCCGCCGCCGGTAGGGGACAGAACTGGCTCGCGGCGGGGGCACCCGCGCGAGCGGGATGGAGGCAGTAGATGACACGATGCCGACTGTGCGGCTCGGCGGCGATGGCGAGCGTCGTCGATCTGGGGGCGACGCCACCGTGTGAGAGCTTTCTCGCCGCGGACCAACTGGATGAGCCGGAGCTGGCGTACCCGCTGCACCTGCGGGTCTGCACCGACTGCTGGCTCGCGCAGATTCCTCCGCTGATCACGCCGGAGGAGACGTTCACGCAGTACGCGTACTTCTCCTCCTACTCGACCTCCTGGGTGGAGCACGCGCGCACCTTCGTCGCCGACGCCGTGGAGCGGCTGGGTCTCGGCACTGACGCCTTCGTGGTCGAGGTGGCGAGCAACGACGGCTACCTGCTGAGGCACGTGGTGGACCGGGGGATCCGCTGCCTGGGCGTCGAGCCGTCGGTGAACGTTGGCGCCGCGGCGCGGGAGGCGGGGGTGCCCACGCTGACGGAGTTCCTCTCCCCGGAGACCGGCGCGGCCGTCCGTGCCGAGCACGGCCCGGCGGACCTGGTCGTGGCCAACAACGTGTACGCGCACATCCC
>NZ_JBSFJX010000564.1:0-1146 GCF_053598275.1 Streptomyces sp. NPDC001156
CGAACTGAACGAGCTGATCGACGACGAGATCACGCTGAGCTGGTGGACCCGCCCGCACGGCACCGGCGGCGAGCAGATCAACCTGCCCGTCGCGTACGCCGAAGTGTGCGCCACCACCGAGAACAAGGACCTGACGCCCTACCAGTCCGAGTACGAGGGCTACATGGGCAACTACGGCAACACCCTGGACCGCTGGTACCGGCGGGCCGCCGTGGTCCTGTGGCCCCGGCAGCGGTCGTTCACGGCCCGCGCCGAGGCCGGCTCCGAGGGCGCACTGCGGGAACTTCAGGGCCACCTGGATGCCGGGGACCTCGACCGGGCGCGCACGCTCGCCCGGTCGCTCGCCCCGTTCTGGAAGCACCACGGTTCGGGCGAGGCGGCCGCGGCGCTCTTCGCCGCCGCCCTGCCCGTCGCGGTGGGACTGCGGGAAGCGGCCACTGCCACGATGCTCCTCGCGCCTTTCGGGGTGGAGACCCTGGGCGAGCGGCACGCCCCGGGTCTCGCGGCAGCGGCCGCACGGTACGGAAGGACATGGGCTCGCGGGGCCGTCAGCAGCTGGTTTGGCACGGTTGGCGCGTACACCGGGGCCGACCGCGCGGCGTGGCTCGAATCGCTGCCCGGCCTGTGCACCGCGCTGCAGGCCGCCGACGGCGATGGGGACGCGATGGCCTCGCCGCTGGCCGAGGGTGCCTGGCAAGCAGTCGAGCAGCAGCTCACCAGCTGGCTCGGCGTCGGCCGCGAGACGGAGCGCCGCACAGGAATGGAGGGGCTGGGCGCATCGCTGGCCCGTGTCCTGCAGGCGGCAAAGCCCGAGACCGCCGACGCCATCGCCGCCACGCTGCGCGGCCTGCCAGACACCGCCCTGGAATGTCTGCTCCCCGCCCTGCGCACCGCGGCCCGCCACCAGACGACCATACGCGATGGCGCACCCGCCGCCCGCGCCTTCCAGACCCTCGCCGACCACTGCGAGGACCGGCTCACCGCGGCCCTCACCCGCCCCGTACGCGCGGCCGACGACTGGTCCCTCACCCCGGCCGGGACATGCCGGACTGGCTGCGGACTCTGCCCCGACTTGGACGCCTTCCTCACCTCCCCTACCCGCCACGTCATGGAGTGGCCGCTCGCGAAGGACGGACGCCGCCACCT
>NZ_JBSFJX010000565.1:0-1139 GCF_053598275.1 Streptomyces sp. NPDC001156
GCTTCGGCTTCGGCTTCGGCTTCGGCTTCGGCTTCGGCTTCGGCTTCGGCTTCGGCTTCGGCTTCGGCTTCGGCTTCGGCTTCGGCTTCGGGTGGAGTATGGCAGGTCTCGGTCAAATGGACCTTGTAGCCCAGCCAGAACAGCTCCTCCCCCTTGGCCGCCCAGCGGGCGTCGGGGTCGTAGGGCGAGGCCAGACGGATACTGCCGGGCGGGACGCCGTCCGTGTCGGCCTCCCGCTTGTTGACCACCTCCCGCCCGCGCGCGTCGGTGTGGACGTAGTAGGTCTGGACCGTGACCTGCCGCAGCAGTTCCACGGCCTCGATCTCGCGCAGCCACGGTGGAGCGTCGGGGGCATGCACCGCCCGCAGCAGCGTCAGGGCGTCGGTGCCGAAGATCTGGGCGAGCCGGTCGCGCTTGGTCTTCGAGGCGGGCATCGTCCACCCGTTGATGCGTTCGGCGTAGCGGTGCGCGAACTCCGGCACATCGATCACGCCGGCAAGCCAGGCCGGAGCGGTCACGGCCAGCGTCTCCAGGGCTGCGCGTACGCTCTCCCCGGCCAGCTCGGTGCGGTTCAAGTCCCTTACCGCGCTGATGACATGGGTGGAGTCGGTGCGCTGCTTGCCCCCGGCGGCGACCAACCCGGCGTTCTTGCAGTGCGCCAGCAGCCGGTCGAAGACCTCCCGCTCCAGGCCGTACTCGACCAAGCGCGCACGGAAGCGGGGCAGCACGGTGTGGTCGAAGCCGGTGTCGGTCAACTCCGCCCCGATCGCGTACTTCCAGTCGATGGCCCGCACCGCCATCGCCGCGGCCTGCCGGTCGGTGAGGTCCTCGGCGAACTGCAACACCGTCACCAGCGCCAGAACGCCGGGCGAGTACCCCGGAGCCCCGCGCACCCCGAACGCCTCCGCGAACGGCTCATCCGCGAAGACCCCGGCGAGATGGTCGCGGACCCGCATCGGCAGGCTTCCCTTGGGGAAGGCGGCACGGGCCGTCTTCGCGGTCTGCTCCGGGACCGGCGGCAGGCCCTTGGGCTGCAACGACAACGCACATCACTCCCGTGGCCGCACGACAGGGAAGCGACCGCACCATGATCATGCCGCAACCAGCCGACCCCGCGTCAGGAATTGCGCACCAGAGTC
>NZ_JBSFJX010000566.1:0-1139 GCF_053598275.1 Streptomyces sp. NPDC001156
CTAGTGCCTTGCGCCTTAAATCCGTTATCTATGTGTAGATTGGTGGGGTGGCGAAGACAGGGCGGCCGAAGGCCGAGTTGGTATTGAGCGACGAGGAGCGTGCCACGCTTCAGCGGTGGGCGCGGCGGGCGAAGTCGTCGCAGGCGCTGGCGTTGCGGTGTCGGATCGTGCTGGCTTGCGCGGAGGGGGTGAGTAACACGCAGGTCGCGCAGGACCTGCAGGTCTCGAAACCGACGGTGGGCAAATGGAGGGCCCGGTTCGTCGAGTCTCGGCTGGAGGGTCTGGTCGACGAGCCGCGGCCTGGGCGGCCGTCGTCGATCACATTGGACCAGGTCGAGGAGGTGCTGGTGACCACCTTGGAGGAGACCCCGAAGAACGCCACGCACTGGTCGCGGGCGTCGATGGCGAAGAAGTCCGGCCTGTCGAAGTCCACCATCGGCAGGATCTGGCGTGACTTCGGACTCAAACCGCACCTGTCCGACACGTTCAAGCTGTCTACCGATCCGCTGTTCGTGGAGAAGGTGGTGGATGTCGTCGGCCTGTATCACAACCCGCCGGAGAAGGCGGTGGTGTTGTGCGTGGACGAGAAGTCCCAGGTGCAAGCGCTGGACCGCTCCCAGCCGGTGCTGCCGATGATGCCGGGGATGCCGGAGCGGCGCAGTCATGACTACATCCGGCACGGCACCACCACCCTCTTCGCCGCCTTCAACATCGCCGATGGAAGCGTCATAGGCGAGACACACCGCCGACACCGCGCCACAGAGTTCAAGAAGTTCCTGACCACCATCGACAAGACCGTCCCCGAGGGCCTCGACATCCATGTGGTCTGCGATAACTACGGCACCCACAAGACCCCGACCATCAAGACGTGGCTGGCCAAACATCCCCGCTTCCACCTCCACTTCACTCCAACCGGTTCAAGTTGGATCAACCAGGTTGAGCGATGGTTCGGCTTCCTGACCGACCAACTCATCCGCCGCGCAGTCCACAAGAGCGTGCAAAGCCTGGAGAAAGACATCCGCGCCTGGATCAAAGACTGGAACGACGATCCGAAGCCGTTTGTGTGGAGCAAGACCGCCGACGAGATCCTCGACTCCCTCACCCGATATATTCAACGAATTTCAGGCGTAGGACACTAG
>NZ_JBSFJX010000567.1:0-1132 GCF_053598275.1 Streptomyces sp. NPDC001156
CTAGGGCCTGTTCTGAGTCGTGATCTCGGTACCGATGACCGCTTCCGGTAGCCACGGTCGAACTGGTAGACCTCTCATGTGCTGCGACGTGAACTCAGCGATATTGACTGGGAGTTAATCAGCCCTCACCTGCCGATCGGGCAGTACGGCCCTTACCCGGAGCATCTGCGCGACCAGCTGGAGGGGATCATCTGGCGGTTCCGGACCGGCAGCCCGTGGCGGGACGTGCCGGAGGCGTTCGGCTCCTGGTCCACGGTCTACGACCGGTTCGCCCAATGGCGCGATGGCGGAGTGTTCGCCGCCGTGATGGAGGCCGTGATCGCCGAGGCCGCCCGCCGCGGGCAAGTGGACTTGTCCCTGGTCAGCGTGGATTCCACCACCGCCCGCGCCCACCACGACGCGGCCGGCATGGTCGTGGACGAGGAAGTCCTTGCCGCCCTGGAGAAGGCTGCCGAGGCGGAAAAGGGGGCACGCGAAAGGCGCGAAAGCGGCGCAAGCGGCAGGCTGCAGCCGAAGTCGAGGAAGTGACCCCGGCCGGGGAGGCCCAGCCCGATCCTGAGCGCGAGGAGCGCCGCCGGCAGCGGCGCCGACGCCGGGCTCGGTTGAAGGCGGCAGCCCTGGGCCGCTCCCGCGGCGGCCTGACCAGCAAGGTCCACCTGTCGGCCGAGCGACGCTGCCGTCCGCTGTCGTTCGTGCTCACCCCCGGGCAGGCCGCCGACAGCCCGCAGTTTCCCGCCGTACTGACCGGGGTGCGGGTGCGCGGGCCTGTCGGACGTCCGCGCACCCGGCCCGGCGCCGTGGCCGGCGACAAGGCGTACTCCTCCCAGGCCAACCGCGCCCACCTGCGGAAACGGAGGATCAAGGCGGTGATCCCGGAGAAGGCGGACCAGGCGGCCAACCGGAAGAAGAAAGGCATCAGGGGCGGGCGCCCGGTCTCCCACGACGCCGAGTTGTACAAGGAGCGCAACACCGTGGAGCGCTGCATCAACAAGATCAAGGACTGGAGAGGGCTGGCCACGCGCTACGACAAGAGACCCGACAGCTACACGGCGGGGCTCCAGTTGCGCGGCGCGATCATCTGGCTGCGCAGCCTCCGCCCCACCACATGATCACGACTCAGAACACGCCCTAG
>NZ_JBSFJX010000568.1:0-1119 GCF_053598275.1 Streptomyces sp. NPDC001156
ACGACCCGAAGCCGTTCATCTGGACCAAGGACGCCGACGAGATCCTCCAACGCCTCGCGACATATCTTGATCGAATTCCCGGCGCAGGACACTAGTGACGTGGTTCCGCGATGGCAGCTGACTTGCGGGGTGCGGGCCCCGTCCACCCTGGGCTCGTTTCTGCGATCTTTCCCGCACGGGCCTCTGAAGCAACTGCATGCCGAGGCCCGCCGGTTCCTTCCCGAACTGGCCCCTCACACGCCGCTGCTGCCCGGCGCGGACCAGGTCGCCTACGTGTACCTCGATGACACCATCCGCCACACCTACGGCTATGCCAAGCAGGGCGTCGGTTACGGATACAGCAAGGTCAAGGGTCTGAACGCACTGCGCGGCGTCGTTTCCACACCCTGGCCGCCCCGGTGATCGCCGCCACGAGGCTGCGCAAGGGACCATCGAACTCCGCGCGCGGGGCGGCAGCGTCACCCTCAACCGGTGGTGGCGAGCCTGGACGGACACGGACCCGTGAGGCGTCCCCCGGAGTGTGGACACAGGGGCTCATGCCGCGATCGATAGCTTATCTGCTCGCAGATGCTGCTGTTCGAACTCCACAGGCGAGAGGTAGTTGAGGGCGCTGTGACGCCTGCGGACGTTGTAGTACGTCAGCCACTGGAAAATCTCCAACCTCGCCTGCCGCACCGTCGAGAACAGCCTCTGGTGCATCGTCTCCCTCTTGAGTCCCTGCCAGAAACTCTCGGCGAGGGCATTGTCGTAACTCAAGCCGACCCGGCCCATGCTCCTGCGTATCCTGAAGCCGTCGCAGACCTGCGCGAACGCGGCAGCGGTGTACGGCGAGCCGCGGTCCGCATGAAAGATGACCCCATCCACGCTGCCACCGCGGCTGGCTACGGCCATCTTGAGGGCGTCGGTGACCAGTTCAGTGCGCATATGGGTAGCCATTGACCAGCAGAGCACCCGACGTGAGCAGATGTCCAGGACGCACGCGAGATACAGCCACGCGCCGCCGACCTGCACATACGTGATGTCGCCGCACCACTTCTCGTTCAACTTCCCAGCATGGAAGTCGCGTTGAACGAGATCGGGGGCGGGTGGTGCGAGCCGGTCCGGGACCGTGGTGCGCTT
>NZ_JBSFJX010000569.1:0-1118 GCF_053598275.1 Streptomyces sp. NPDC001156
CGCATCTACGGCCGGACCAAGCAGGGTGCCGAGTACGGCCGGTTCAAAGGCATCCGCACCCTCCACCCACTGCTGGCCACGATCTGCACTCCACAGTCCCGGCCGGTGATCGCCGCGGTGCGGATGCGCCGCGGCAAGGCAGCCGACTCCCGCGGCGCCCCGAAATTCGTCAGTGAAGCCCTGGCCACCGCCGCGGAGGCCGGCTGCACCGGCACCCGCATCCTGCGGGCAGACTCCCAGTTCTACAACGCCGGGGTAATCGCCGCCTGCCGCCGGGCCGGCGCCCACTTCTCGATCACCACCGGCATGAACCCCTCCATCAAACGGGCCGTCCTCGCCATCCCCGACGAGGCATGGCGGCAGATCACCTACCCCACCGCGGTGCCCGACCCGGACACCGGAGAACTCATCTCCGACGCCGAAGTCGCCGAGATACCCGCCTACACCGCCTTCGCCAGCCGGAAGAAAGCAGAGCGGGTCACCGCCCGGCTGATCGTGCGCCGGGTCCGTGACCTGGCCAAACCCGCCGCCGTGGGAGAGCAGGGTGAACTGTTCCCAGCCTGGCGCTACCACCCGTTCTTCACCGACAACCCCGCTCCGACGCTCCAGGCGGAGCGGGAACACCGCCACCACGCCGTCATCGAGCAGGTCATCGCGGACAGCAAAGCCTCTGCCCTGGCCCACCTGCCCTCCGGCCACTTCCACGCCAACTCCGCCTGGCTCACCCTGTGGGCCCTCACCTACAACCTGCTGCGTGCCACCGGCGCGCTCGCCTCCGCCTTCCACGCCAGGGCCACCACCGCGACCCTTCGTGCCCACCTGATCCACGTCCCGGCCCGGATCGCTCGTTCCGCACGGCGCATCACCCTGCACCTGCCGCACAACTGGCCCTGGCAACAGGCCTGGACACACCTCTTCGACACGCTCCACGCCCCGCCCGAGCCCGCCTGACAGTCCCTGCCCACCCGCCCCCCAGGGCCCGACCGGAACCGAACCTGTGGAAAAGCTGGGCAGACCAGCGGATACCACCTACCCACACCCGGCCCACCCGGCACCGAACCCGACCGAAGCCCACCAGAAGATCACTTTCAAACCACGTCGGTGGATCGAGGCTTAGG
>NZ_JBSFJX010000570.1:0-1117 GCF_053598275.1 Streptomyces sp. NPDC001156
GGGATGTGCGCGTACACGTTGTTGGCCACGACCAGGTCCGCCGGGCCGTGCTCGGCACGGACGGCCGCGCCGGTCTCCGGGGAGAGGAACTCCGTGAGCGTGGGCACCCCCGACTCCCGTGCCGCGCCGCCGACGTTCACCGACGGCTCGATGCCGAGGCAGCGGATCCCCCGGTCCACCACGTGCCTCAGCAGGTAGCCGTCGTTGCTCGCCACCTCGACCACGAAGGCGTCGGGTCCGAGCGGAAGCCGCTCCGCGGCATCGGCGACGAAGGTGCGCGCGTGCTCCACCCAGGAGGTCGAGTAGGAGGAGAAGTACGCGTACTCCTTGAAGGTCTCCTCCGGCGTGATCAGCGGAGGGATCTGCGCGAGCCAGCACTCGGTGCAGACCCGCAGGTGCAGCGGGTACGCCGGTTCCGGCTCGTCCAATTGGTCTGCGGCGAGGAAGCTCTCGCACGGCGGCGTCGCCCCGAGGTCGACGACGCTCGCCATCGCTTCCGAGCCGCACAGTCGGCATCGTGTCATGTGCTGTTCCCATCCCCCCTGCTCACGCGGGTGTCCCCGTCGCGAGCCTGTGCCGACCGCCCCGCGATCGCGGTGCGGTACTCCTCCTCCAGGCGCGCCAGGCCGACGGCCGGGCTGAAGCCCTGCTCGTAGCGGCGGCGGGCCGCCCGGCCCATCTCCTGGCCCAGGTCCGGGTCGGCCGCGATCCGGCGTATGCAGGACGCGAGCGAGCCCGCCTCGCCCGGCCGGTGCAGCAGCCCGGTGACCCCGTCCTCGACGAGTTCGACGAAGGCGCCGTGGCCGGCCGCGACGGTCGGGACGCCGGCCGCCATCGCCTCCACGACCACCAGGCCGAACGCCTCCAGCCAGGTCGAGGGCGCCACCACGGCGACCGACCGCGCGACGGCCTTGCGGCACTCCGCCGTGTCCAGCAGGCCGGCGTAGCGCACGTCGTCCCGGCCCGCCGCCCAGGCGCTCACCTCCCGCTCCAGCGGCCCCGTGCCGGCGATCACGAGCGGTACGCCCACACCGCCGTCGGCCGCGATCTCGTCCCACGCGGCCATGAGCAGCCGTACGCCCTTGGCCTCCGCGAGCCGGCCGAGATAGAGCAGATG
>NZ_JBSFJX010000571.1:0-1110 GCF_053598275.1 Streptomyces sp. NPDC001156
GGGATGTGAAGAACGTCCCCGGCCGCCCGAAGACCGACAAGCTGGACGCGGTCTGGCTGGCCAAGCTCGCCGAACGAGGCATGCTGCGACGCTCCTTCGTACCCCCTGCCCCGGTGCGCCGCCTGCGAGACCTCACCCGCGCCCGTGCCGTCCTCACCGCCGACCGCACCGCCTACAAGGAGCGAGTCGAGAAGGTCCTCGAGGACGCTCAGATCAAGCTGTCCACCGTGGCCTCCGATATCTTCGGCGTCTCCGGGCGGTCGATGCTCAACGCGCTGATCAACGGCGAGCGCAGCCCGAACGCGCTGGCCGCCCTCGCGCGCGGCCGTCTGACGGCCAAGCACAACGATCTCGTCGAGGCACTGCGGGGCCGCTTCGACGAGCACCACGGCTACCTGATCCGTCTGTACCTGGAGGACATCGATCGTCTGGACGCCCAGATCGCCGACCTGGGCATGCGCATCGAGACGGCCGTGCGGGAGCTGGACCCCACCGCGGGCTCCGGCCCCGGTCCCGACGGCACCCCGCGAATGCCCCTGCTGGAGCGCGTGGCCGAGATCCCCGGCATTGGCCCGGTCACCGCCCAGAACATCCTGGCGGAGACCGGCTTCGACATCAGCCTCTTCCCCACGCCCGGGCATCTGGCCTCCTGGGCCAAACTGACCCCGCGCACCCTGCAATCCGGGGCGAAGAACACCTCAGCCGGAACCGGGCACGGCAATCCGTGGCTACGGCGCGCACTGGGGCAGGCCGCCGTCACCGCCGGCAAGAGCCGCACCTTCCTGGGCTCCCGCTACCGGCGCCTGGTCAAACGCAAGCCCAAGAAGAAAGCCCAGACCGCCCTCGCCCGCAACATCATCGAGATCGTCTGGCAGCTCATAGCTGATCCAGACGCCCGCTACAGAGACCTCGGCACCGACTGGTACGAGCGCCGCAACGACCCCGACCGCCGCACCCGAGAACTCGTCCGCCAACTCGAACGTCTCGGCAACACCGTCACCCTGACCCCAACCCCAGTCTGACCAGCCGCTGCAGCTCAAGCCCAGTCACTTTCACCCAAGCCCCGAGCAGGCACCGGCATGCCCTCGGCTGCTGTGATTTTCCGGCCAG
>NZ_JBSFJX010000572.1:0-1105 GCF_053598275.1 Streptomyces sp. NPDC001156
TGTAGGGTTCCAAAAGCTCCGGATGTGCGCTGACCTGGGCGTTCGCTACGTGACGCGAGTTTCTTCAGGCGGTGTCTCGGTACTCGTGGATGGGGCCGCCGAGGATGTCGTGGCGCTGGATCCGCTGGGCTGGGAACGGGATGACGTCCGGGTCGTCGGCGGGAGCGCGAAGTTGCAGGGCCCGGTGGGGCCGCCCGCGGTCGTAGTGTTCGGCATACTCGGCGAGGACGTGCCGCAGGTGCTGCTGGTTGTAGATCAGTAGCCGGTCGATGCACTCGGCTCGAGCGGTGCGTATGAACCTTTCGGCGTGGGCGTTCATCTTTGGCGCCTGGGGCGCGCTCTTGAGGATCTCGATGCCGTCGGCGGTGAAGACCGCGTCGAACGCTTCGGTGTAGCGGCTGTCGCGGTCGCGTAGCAGGTAGCGGAAGCTTGAGGTCCGGTCGCCGAGGTCGGCGAGAAGATTCCTGGCGAGTTGGGTGGCCCAGGTTGCGGTGGGGTGGGCGGTGACGCCGAGGATGTGCACGGTGCGGGTGCCCGTCTCCAGGGCGAAGAACACGTACAGCCGCTTCAGGGTCACGGTGTCGACGTGGAAGAAGTCCGCGGCGAGCAGGCCGGAGGCCTGGGCGCGCAGGAACTCGCGCCACGTGGGCGCTGCGTTGGGGCTCCGGCGGGGTGCCGGGCCGAGGCCAGCGCTGCGCAGGACGCGGCGGATGGTGGATGCGCCGACGCGGTGGCCGAGACGGCGCAGCTCACCTTGAATGCGGGTGTAGCCCCAGGTGGGGTTCTGGCGGGCCAGGCGAAGGATGAGGGCGGTGAGTTCCTCGGAGATCGGCGGGCGGCCGGTTGGCGCAGGTTTCTGTCTCCACTTCCAGCGGAGCAGTCGGCGGTGCCAGGCAAGCAGGGTGCCGGGGGTGACCAAGCGGTGCCTGCGCAGGTGGAACGGCAGGTGCCGGGCGAGGGCTGCGAGCATGGCGCGGTCCGGCCAGGCAAGGCGCGGCCGGACGCCGAGCCGTCGGCGCAGCACCGCGTTCTCGTGGCGCAGCGCGAGCAGTTCGACGTCCTTGGCCTCTTCCGAGCGTGACAGCAGCAGGAGCAGTCCAAGGAG
>NZ_JBSFJX010000573.1:0-1103 GCF_053598275.1 Streptomyces sp. NPDC001156
ACCAGCACCACTACAACAAGCATCGACCGCACCGGGCCCGAGACCAACGACCGCCCGAGGCTCAGGACCAGCCCGCTGTCGGGCACGACCCCCACGCGCAAAGGCTCCTACGCACCGCGTCCTCGGCGGAGTCGTCAACGAGTACAGATACGCCGCTTGAGCTGCAGCGATGACTTTCCGAGCCCCACAGGTTGTGCTCGACGAACATCACCAGGGTGCCGGGGGTGAGGGCGAGCAGCGGCACCCCGGACTCGGAGCAGAACGTGGTCCAGCTCGCCCAGTCCTGGGCGTAGCCCTTGCAGGTGATGGCCGGTCCAGTGGGCCAGCCAGGGCCGTGCCCCAGGCCAAGCCCATGGGGCTGGCAGCGTTTCGGTCTAGCAGTGCCCCAGCAGAGGCATTAGCGTTATCCACAGAGCAGTCGTGGTTCCGAAGTCGTGCGCCCGTGGACACCTTGCCCGCGGGCGCTTTGCCGTGCAGCCCACTCCGGACCAGGGCGATTACCTCCGGGCCCGCACCGTGCAGGCCCGAACCCCCTCGAAGGAGACAGGCATGGCCAAGGGCACTGTGAAGTGGTTCAACGCGGAGAAGGGCTTCGGCTTCATCGAGCAGGAGGGCGGCGGCCCGGACGTCTTCGCCCACTACTCCAACATTGCCGCTCAGGGCTTCCGCGAACTGCAGGAAGGCCAGCACGTCGAGTTCGACGTCGCCCAAGGCCAAAAGGGCCCCCAGGCGGAGAACATCCGCGTCATCTGACCCAGCTCCCGAACAGGCCCGGCACCGTGGACGGTGCCGGGCCTGCGTGTCTGGCAGCCGGCCGCGAGCACTCCGGGCTGACCGACATCAACCGGGCGGGTCCTCGTCCCCGCGGACGCCAGCTCCGAGAGCGCGGCGCGGGCTCGGAGCCGGCGGCGCGGGCTGGGCGCCGAGCGCTCCACAGGCCCGCAACTCGTCAAGGTCGGGGAGATGGACACCGGGTAGCGCGTGGAGAAGGTCGGCCTGGGCAGCGCGGATGCTGTCCGCGGAAGCCTGGAGGCCGACTCCAGCACCTACGGTCCCAGGATCTTCGACCTCGGACTGGCGGAAGCGGTGGAGCGGACGATCCT
>NZ_JBSFJX010000574.1:0-1067 GCF_053598275.1 Streptomyces sp. NPDC001156
CGTAGCGATCGTACGGCGCATGCGCGTCCCAGGTCTCCTTCACCTCGGCCAACGCGAGGACCGCTTCGCAGTCCGCCTCTGCGGCGGCCTGGCGGAGCAGGGTGGTGCGGGTGGCGTCGGCTCCCTTGAGGCGGTCCCAGTCCAGGCCGCGCTGGGTGTACTCGTGGTCGAGGAGGTACACGAGGCGGTTCGGGGGCGCGGCCTTCTGGCGGCCGTAGGCGTAGCGCTCTTCGGCCGGCTCGGTGAAGTGTTCGGTCAGGCAGTGGGCCAGGTCGGCGACCGAGTCCCCGTCGTCTTCGCCAGCCGGGCGGATGCGTTCAGCGAGGAGGTTCATGGTGAGGGTGACGCGGTAGCCGGACTTGACGGGCTTGACCTCGTGCAGGCAGTCCGCGTAGAAGGCGGCGAAGGTCAGCTTCTCCCGGGACGCCTGGTAGACGATGCTGCGGCCGGCGTGCGAGACGACGAGTTCGCCGCCGGTGTGGTGCGAGGGCAGCGAGACGACCAGGGTGCCCACCATGGAGTCGTCCTTCTCGGAGTCTTGGTGCGGCAGGAAGAACTGGCCCTTGCCGTAGACGAGCAGTGCGTGCGGCTCGGCACGTAGGACGGTGGTGGGCGGCAGACCGAGCGCGGTGCGGACACCGTCGAGAACGCCGTCCAGGGTGCGGTCCCAGTCGGTGCCGCCGAGCGTGATGCGGTCCGGGGTGATCTCCCAGGTGTCGCGGACGCTGGTGTCGGACAGGGTCTGCTCGCCCCGGCCGAAGGATGCCTGTCGGGCCTGCGCGATCAGTTTCTTGGTAACCGGGGCACGCACCGGCAGCGGCAGTTCCCCCACCCCGTCGACCTCGATGCGCAGCGCGCGGGCCGATATCTCGATACGGGTGCTGAAGTCCCCGCGCCGCTGTGCGTCGCTGAGCAGCTCCGCCAGCTGCATCCGCGCTCCGTGTCCCATACTGTTTCGTCCCCAGGGGTGCAGCGTGCCGTATGGCCTGTCCCGGAAACCCTAACGCCGCGGGCAGTCCTTGTTCCCGAGCTGTTGGTCATGCGGCGAGGGTGAGTATGTCGCGGTA
>NZ_JBSFJX010000575.1:0-1056 GCF_053598275.1 Streptomyces sp. NPDC001156
ATGTCCAGCAACACTCTCGACTTCACCGGGCAGAAGGTCATCGTCATCGGCGGTACCAGCGGTATGGGGCTGGCTTCCGCCCGCCGTGTCCTTCAGGGCGGTGGCAGTGCCGTCGTCACCGGCCGGAGCCAGACCAGCGCCGCCCAGGCCGTGGCCGAGCTGGCCGAATTCGGCAACGCCGTCGGGCTGGCCGCCGACCTGTTCGACCGCGCCGCGGTGGATCGCCTGCGCGAGGAGCTCACCGAGCAGCACGCCGACGCCACCCTGCTCGTCAACGCCGCCGGCGTCTTCGAACCCAAGTCCTTCCTGGACCACACCCAGGACGACTACGACCGCTACCAGGCCATCACCCGAGCCTTCTACTTCGTGACCCAGACCGTCGCCGCCAACATGATCGCCCGCGGCAACAAGGGAGCCATCGTCAACATCGGCGGCATGCTCGCCCACCAGGCCATGGCCGCGACCCCGTCCTCGGCGTACTCCGTGGCCAAGGCCGGCCTGCACTCCCTCACCCAGCACCTGGCCATGGAACTGGCCCCGTACGGCATCCGGGTCAACACCGTGGCCCCGGCCGTGGTCCGCACCCCCATCTACGAGGCGTTCATCCCCAAGGACGAAATCGACTCCACGCTCGACGGGTTCAACAGCTTCCACCCCCTCGGTCGCGTCGGAACCCCCGACGACGTCGCCCCCACCGTGGCCTTCCTCCTGTCCGACCAGGCCGACTGGGTCACCGGCGCCACCTGGGACGTCGACGGCGGCGTCAGGGCCGGACGCAACCTCTACTGACCGCCCGTCACCCGCCCACTCCCCCACACACCCACCCGACCATGGGACGCCACCACGTCCCGCACCCCGTCGGCCGACATCACAGGAGCGCATCGTGTCCTACCACGAGCACACCGACCACCAGTACGCCAAGCACATACGCGCCGGCGCCCCCGATGCCTTCAAGTCGTTCATGGCCTGGGACACGCAGGTCCTGCGCGGCAGCAACAAGGCCATCACTCCCAAGTACACCGAACTCATGGCCGTGGCCGTGGCACTGACCACCCA
>NZ_JBSFJX010000576.1:0-1043 GCF_053598275.1 Streptomyces sp. NPDC001156
GGTTGACTCGACAGGGCTTCTTGCAGCCCTTGTGCGAACGAGATCTGTGTCATGCGGGCCTGGACGGTGTCCAGGCCCGCGGTGCTGGGGTCGTCAGGATTGGTGAGCCGGACGTGCGCGGCGAGGGCTGCGGAGACCATGTCCCGGTCGGCGACGAGGCCGCAGGAGACGCATCGGTGGACGCGGTCGGCGAGCGTTTTCTTCACCTGTGCGCCGCACAGGCACGTCTGCGACAGCTTGGTGGTGGACGTGGACGCGCGCAGCAGGCGGCCGCCGGTCTTCTCGCACTCGCGGCTGATGGCGGTGATGAGCCGGCCGGGTGTGGTGGCCTGTAGTGCCTTGCCCCACAGCCGGTACCAGGTGCGAATGTCGCAGTCTTCGACCGTGAGGTTGGCGCCGTGGTCGGTGATGATGCGTTCGGCGATGCGGCGGGCGCGGTGGTCTTTCGCCGCGGCCAGGGTCGCTGCCGCCTCGGCGAGCTTGGCCCGGCCCAGTCGGTAGCCGGCCGACAGGTCATCGCGCCGGTACGCCTGCCTGGGCACACCTGCTGTGTTCGCCGCCCGGGCACCGCCGGGGACCTGAACGTGCCGTGCGGGCAGTCCGGCGCCTTCGCGGCGTTCGGCGCGGGCCTGCTGCCGCTTCGACATCCCGTACTGGTTGGGGTTGGTTGCCCGGCGGGACCGGTCGAGGGCGCGTTTCCGGCCCCGTTCCTTACGCTGGGCCTTCGCCAGCGCGGCACGTTCGTCGTCAGTGAGCTCGACACGACTCGCCTGTATTGCGCCGTCGGCGGGGTCGAACGTGCCTGGGAAGGAGACGACGGACAGGTTGGAGACGTTGCCATCGATCCCGCCGACCCGGGCAAGCTCGGCCGCAGCCTTGCGGCGGCCGCGGGTGCCGGGCGATGCATAACCGCCGGCGAGCACCATCAGGTGCGCCTCGTACACCCAGCCGCCGGGCGCGGAGGTGTCGCGGCGGCGGACGAGATCGACCTTGTGCCACAGCTGCGGGTTGTTCAGGAAGTGCAGTAGGCGGGGCCAGCGGCC
>NZ_JBSFJX010000577.1:0-1043 GCF_053598275.1 Streptomyces sp. NPDC001156
GACAAATCCGTCGCGCACTACACCCGCACCGCCCGACTCAAAGCCGGATGAAACTCAAGCAAAGTGCACGTGTTCTGACCACCAAGGAGACCTAGGAACGGTTGCGTCATCAGATCACCGTGCTGGAGCGGGAACGGGGAGGGGGCAGGCCGGACTTCAGGCCGAGCGATCGGGCGTTCCTGGGCGCGTTGCTGCACCAGCTTCCGCGCGATGCACTGCGTTGGCTGCGACTCGCTGACCTGAGCCGGAGAACGCTCGGCGCCGCTGTTCCCCGTGAGTCCCCGTTGCGTCCCGCCGGAACGGGCACGCAACGGGCACGAAGGGCACGGCAGCCCCTCTGCTTTTCAGGCGAGTCCGTCGTGTGGGGGATCACTTTCCGTCCCGGCAGCGACCAGCGCCGACAGCTCGTGACATACCGCCCTCCCGCGGCCCTGCGGCGGCCGTAGTGGACCGCGTTGGCATCAGCCCCGGCTGCAGTCCTGTCACAGATCGGAGCCCTGCCCTGTCGACCACCCAAAAGGTACAAATCTAAACGACTTGATCTCAGCGGGACCCGGCCGAGGTCGCCCATGTCCCGCCGGGACACATGCTGCTCCAGCCGTCCACCCCGCCGTGGTCCTGGCCGCCGCAGCCGACCCGCGTGAGAACGAGTCACCTAGTGAGGAGGGCAGCTCGATGACCAACACGGACAGGGTGACCCTTGGCAAGCGCTTGAACACACGCGAGGTATCCGAGTCGGCGGTCGCGATGCTCGACGAGCGTGGGACGGTGGTCGCATGGACGCAGGCCGCCGAGCAGCTTCTTGGGTACTCCGCCGGGGACGTGGTGGGCCGGTCTGCCGCACTCATACTGTCGTCTTCCGAGAAAACGCCGACGATATCGGCGCTCATCGAGCAGTGCCGTGCCCACAATGACTGGTCGGGCACGATGACGGTGCGCCACCGCGACGGCCGCATGCTCGACATCAACCACCGGATCTCGATGTTGGGGGGGCAGGACGGAACGTTCCGGTGGCTTGTGTCCGTCACCGACATCGGCACGCT
>NZ_JBSFJX010000578.1:0-1041 GCF_053598275.1 Streptomyces sp. NPDC001156
GACAGGTCGGGGCTTCCACGGAGCGGCCTTGTGCTGCAACCAGTCGGCCAACTCGGCCTTCCCCCGGGGCAGCAGTACAACCATCCCGTCGATGCCCGCCGTCTTGCGGCCAGCATTGACCTCCGTGACCCGCCGCACGCTCATGAGCGTGTTGGATCGGGAGCGGAGCATCAACTTCTGCAGATTGCGGACCCGTTTGAGGTCCCCTGCCTGCGACGCCGTGAAGATCCTCTGCCTCAGCCGCCGTACTTCCCCCTCCGTCGCCTGCCAGTCGATCGACAGCCAGTCGGTGGGGTCGTCCTCCGGTCCGTTCACCGTAGCCCCCTGGTCCATGGCGGGGTCCGCCGTGGATATCGGTGTTGCCATGGTGTCCAACTTGTCCTTCGGTTCGAGCGTTGATGGTCATCGGGTCCTCACAGGCCCACCTGATCCACGTCAGCACCCTTTCGGGTCCGGGCAGTGCCCGTATCCGGCCAGTTATGCGGGACGACCAGCGGAGGCGCTGGCCACCGGTCCCGGTTTCCTGCTGCCTTTCGGCCGCCGGCCTTGGCTTCTTGGATCATCCTGTGCCCGCTGGGGAGTTGGGCCTTCCTTGCGGTCGGCTTACCGGAGACGATTCCCCCGGACCCCATCGGGGTTACCACGTTCCACGCGAGCGAGATACGACCGGGGTGGATGCCCCCTTTACTCCGGGACGGCGATGCTCTCCCGGCTGACAAAGAATCCCCAACCGGCGCCTGCCGCTTCTCAACGGCCAGTCCTGCACCCCGCTGGAACATCCCATCTGCAGGGCCAAAGATCACGAAGCATCATCAGGGGTTCAGTCGCCTTCACCCGTCCGGTCTTCCCCTTGCCTGTGGCCTACGGATGGAACGCAGGCCCTTGGGCTTTTCCCCCGAGCTCCGCACCGAGCCGTTACCGGCAACGCACGTCGGGGTGGGGACTGGCCTTGAGCACTGGCCAGGAACACGCTGCCGACGTCAGTCGTCGAGCCTCTGACCAGCGCATTCACTCATCTCGTGCAGCATCGTGTCGCACCTC
>NZ_JBSFJX010000579.1:0-1037 GCF_053598275.1 Streptomyces sp. NPDC001156
GGGGCCACTGCCGGCTGCCCGCAACGCCCGTACCCGTTCCAGCAGCTCTGTGTCATCGTCTTCGCGCACCGCGTCATTGTGCCCGACCAGCCCGAGCCCCTTCGCCGCCGACCACGGACCCCGGCGGCGCCTGGTACCGTGCCCGGGAACAGCCTTGGCCGTTTCGCACAACGGCTTGCTGCGCACATCCGTCGCGCTGACCTGCGCACCCGCGTACGCGCGATGGCTGGGATCACCGACGCCAGCGCACCACTGGATACCCAGGCCTTGCGCCGCCTGGGCACCTCCTCCTACCTGTTCCTGGCCTGGACGACATCTCCCAAAAGGCCCGCGGAACCTCACTCTTCGCTGTCCTCCCCGACACCAACGACAACAGCGAGCCGCGGGGAACCGATGCTGCAGGTCAGTGACGCGCTGCTGAGCGAACTTGAAGAACTGCACCTGTGGGGCTCGCAAAGTCATCGCTGCAGGTGGGAGCCTGAGTGCCGAGCCCTCGACGGTGGCTGGGATGCTGCACGGGTGATCACCTCGCGGCTGTACCGGGCCAGCCGTGTGCTGCTGTCCGTGCCGGCGGTACTGCCGCGCCGGGAGACCGCCAAGGATGCTGAACTGCTGGTGCTGCGGCACGAGAACGCGGTACCGCGACGACAACTCACCAGTCCGATCCGCTACCAGCCAGCCGACCGGTTCTGGCCGGCCGCGCTGTCGTCGCTGATACCGCGCCGCCGTTGGAGCAGCGTCTTTTCGGTCACGCCGGGGACGCTACTGGCCTGGCACCGAAGGCTGATCGCCAGAAAGTGGGACTACTCCCGCCGACGCCGACGCCGACGCCGACGCCGACGCCGACGCACCGGTAGACCGCCCACCGCTGCCGCGCTCAAGAAGCTGGTGCTACGCCTGGCGCATGATAATCCGCGGTGGGGGCATCGCCGGATCCAGGGTGAGCTGGCCCGGCTGGGGCACCCGATCGCGTCATCAACTGTGTGGCAGGTCCTGCATGCTGCCGGCATCGTCCCGGCCCCGCGTCGCTCCGGTCC
>NZ_JBSFJX010000580.1:0-1033 GCF_053598275.1 Streptomyces sp. NPDC001156
AGGAAGCCGGTCAGCGTGGCGTGCTCATCGGCCACCCGCGGAGGTTCGGTCCTCTCCCGGTTGTCCATCGGACCATCATGACAGCGAGGGGCGCATGGCAGTCGGATCTCTGCGGCTGACCTGCGCCGCCGACGACCGGCTGCCGCTCGGCGGTTCGGCTCGAGCCTTCGGAGTGTGGAGGCCGGCCTTGGCATGCGTCTGGTGGTGGCTCCGCCCGGCTCCCGTCGTCGGCCGACGCGGTGGTGCACGGCTGATGGTCTGCGGGGGAGCGTCGGTTGAACGTCGTCGTCTGGGCGTCAGTGGCGTCGTGATGGTCTGCGGGGGGAGTGTCAGTTGAACGGCCCTGTCTCACATCCGGTGGTAACGGAGCGTCATGTTCTCGAAATTCGCTCTTGAAGACTCTCGTTGCAGCTCAGAGGAATACTCATGATCTTCGGGCTGTCCCTCCGGAAAGTCGCAGCCGCGAGGCGCTGGCAGCGCACTTCCCAAGCCGATCAGGCGCTATCACTCTGCACAACCGAACTCACTTGGCGTTACCACCGGATTTGAGACAGAGCCAATTGAACCTCGTCATCTGAGCGTCAGTGGCGCAGGCGCGGCGACCTGGTCGATGGCGCTGACGGGTGATGCTCACCCGTTGCTGACATGAGTGACGAAAGACCATGTCATTCTCACGCCGACCGCCACCATGGGTGAGCTCGGCGAGGAGCTCCTGGGCGAGCGCGGCTGGCGAGTTCGGCCAGGCCCGCAGCCGTAACGCACGAGACGGCCACCCGTACGATGATCAGTGTGACAGTCCACCGAACTCTTGGCACCGGCCCCCAGGCTTCCGCGGACAGCATCCGCGCTGCCCAAGCCGACCTTCTCGACGCGCTGCCCGGTGTCCACCTCCCCGACCTTGACGAGTTGCGGGCCCGTGGAGCGCTCGGCGCCCAGCCCGCGCCGCCGGCTCCGAGCCCGCGCCGCGCTCTCGGAGCCGGCGTCCGCGGGGACGAGGACCCGACCGGTTGATGTCGGTCAGCCCGGAGTACCG
>NZ_JBSFJX010000581.1:0-1023 GCF_053598275.1 Streptomyces sp. NPDC001156
GCCCCACTGGATCAAGATCCAGTGGGGCCTACGGCTTGGCGCCCAACCGCAGCGGCAGTGTCGCCGCCATCGTCAAAACGAACGTCGGGCAACACCCCTCGGGTCGGCCGGGCTTTCCTGGTCGGCCTGCGCAGTCGGCACGCTTCGAGCCTGTGCTGCTCCACGCCGCGACGGACATCTGAGCGCCCCTGACCCGCTCACGCCGAATTTCGCTCCGGGCCCGGCGTGCCGGGGGAAGGACGGACCCTGGATGGGCGTCGCCACCACGTCGCGGACGAAGCAGCCAACTGGGCGAACGTGCCTCGTGCCGCGTTACGCCCCAGAAATGCGGGCGGCCGCCTCGGCGATCGGAGCCGCGGTCGCCGCTGCCGACACCGCGGATTACGCCCCTGGCCGCCGCCCGGACCACCATGCCGGACGCAGCACCGGCCGCGGCCCGGCGGTCGGCGCTGCCCGCCCGCCCCGGCGCTGTGGGTTGGGGCCCTGTGAGGAGGATGGCTCGCGTCCGGGTGCGGGTCGGTTGCGGCCGGACATGGTGTTCGGCTCGCTGGCGGTCCGGTCTGCCCACGCCATGAGGTGGGCCACGCCTCCGTCGGCCGCGTAGCCGTGGCGGTGGTTCCACGCGGGGTCCTCCGTGATGAGGTCGGCCTGCGGGACCGCATGGCAGAGCTGGAAACGGGTGTTCAGCGGTCGTCAGTTGGCTGGTCACTCGTACATCGACGATTTTGCGGCTGGACGCCTGGGCCTCGCCTTCGGAGTGAACCTCCGTCCGGGTGATTTGTTGCCCACCCTAACGAAGTAGGGGCCGACAAATATGGGGGCGTTGGGCGGCACTGACGGATCACCACGGCCGAGTCCGGGTGGCGACCCGGCGGTCACCGAATCAAACTGGAGCGCATGGTTTCATGATCACAGTTGGACGACGACCTCAACACCGTTGCGTTTGAGTGTTGAGGTGCAGGTCAAGCCCTGGTGAATGACGCAACGGGACGTCCTGATAGATCAACTTGTTGCTGAGGCAAG
>NZ_JBSFJX010000582.1:0-1021 GCF_053598275.1 Streptomyces sp. NPDC001156
TCTAAGCAGTCGGGTGCTGCGGACATCATGGCTGGCCGGATGCGGCGGGGGTTCTGCGGGGCGCGACGACCGCGGGCTTGAGAACGGGCCGAGCTAGGACGCCTGGCGCGTGCCCTACTTTGCCGCATTTGACCTGTGTCACGCGCTGGTCGATTTGGGTTCAGAGAGTCTGCTCGGCCCAGACGGTCTTGCCGCCGGGGAAGTAGCGGACGCCCCAGTTCTGTGCGAGTTGGGCGATGATGAACAAGCCGCGGCCGCCTTCGTCGACCGTCCTGGCGTGGCGCATCCGCGGGGCGACGGGATTGCCGTCGTGGACCTCGCAGGTGAGGGTGCGGTCCTTGATGAGCTGCAGCCGTAGGGGCGGGGTGCCGTAGCGGACGGCGTTGGTGACCAGTTCGCTGACGATCATTTCGGTCGTGTAGGCGGTTTCCTCATCCACTGCCCAATGAGCGAGTTGGTGTTGGGCGTGGGTCCGCGCCGTGGCGACGGCTTTGGGGTGTTGGTCGATGTCCCACGCGGCGACCCGGTCGGCGGGGAATGCGTGGGTGCGGGCGAGGAGGAGGATGACGTCGCCGTGGCGGATGTCGTCGTCCCGCAGTTGGTAGAGCACGTCATCGCATAGCTCCTGCAGTGGCCGGTCAGGGTGAGCCAGCACCCGTTGGAGGGTGTCCGGGGACGGGGAGGCGTGCAGGAGGGCTGCGGTATAGAAGGCCAGGACGCTGCCGTCGGTGACAGGGATCGTGGTGGCGGCGAAGGGGGGTCCCTCGGCACCGCCCAAAGTGGGTCCGGTGGGCAGCTCAGGGATCTCGGTCCTCCCGTCGGGATGGGCAATGACGGGTGGGGGGTGGCCGGCCAGGGCGACGGTGCAGGTCTGGGCGAGCGGGTCGTAGACCGCGTACACGCAGCTTGCCGTGAGTGGCTGCCGGTGCAGGGGGTCGCCGGGCGGCAGAGCCGCGCGTTCCTGAGCCAGGCTGATGGCGGTGTCGTTGAGGCGTGCGAGGAGTTCGTCGGGTTCCAAGTC
>NZ_JBSFJX010000583.1:0-1008 GCF_053598275.1 Streptomyces sp. NPDC001156
TCGCGAGATGGGTGAGTGCGAAATGAACACAGCGACTACGGGTCTTGCCGCCGGCATGGCGCTGGGCTTCGCAGCCTACTTCGGTGGCTTCTGGGCGTTCCTGCTGGTTCTTGTTCTGGGCGCGGTTGGTTTGACTGCCGGCCTCGCCCTGCAGGGCGACCTCGACCTCCGCTCACGGAGGCGGCGGTGAGTGCCCGACCCGGCTCCGCGCCATCCACCGACAGCGGGCCGCCACCGGCACGGGCAGCCAGCCTGCCGCCACCGGCCGAGCGGGGCGCCACCGTCATACCCGACAAGGTGGTCGCCCGGATCGCCGCTCAGGCCGCACGTGCGGCTCAATCCCGGCGCGCCGCCATACCACGCGACCGGGGCGGATCGGCAGCCCCCAGCGCCTCTGCAGCCTCCCACACCGGATGGGTGCGCCTGCACCTGGCGCTAGACCTGCCCTACCCCGCCGACATCCCCTACCTCTGTGAGCGGATACAGCACGACGTCGCCGAGCGGGTGGCTCAGCTGACCGGCCTGCACGTGGGAGAAGTCACCCTGACCGTCCGGCGACTGGTGACGGTCTCCGGCGCGAACCGGGGACGGGTCCGGTGAGTCCGCCGCGCGCGGCCGCCCAGCATGCCGCACACGTATACGAAGGAGGACCGGAATGACACCCGACCCGGGCCCTCCCGCCCCAAGCCCCGCACCGTCGGCGCACCGTGACACGGTGTCGCTGGCGAAAGAGCCGACCGGGCCCGCACCGCCCGAACGCGACGCGCCCCCGCCGGACACGGCAGCGGGCGACCACAGCAGACGGCACACCACCCACCGTCCGTGGTCCGAGCGCCGCCTTCCGGCCGCGCTGATAGCCGCGGCGATCGTTGTCGCGGCAGGCGCGGCACTGGTCGATGTCGTGGCCGTACGGGCGGGACGCCAGGCGGCAGGTTGGCGAAAGCACCTGGCCTACGAGCTGGCCACCCGTCCGGTGGACGATGTGTGGATGCTCACCGGAGCCGCCGT